>NZ_JAHBCX010000001.1:0-175560 GCF_019955895.1 Pseudomonas sp. GL-B-12 | reverse complement strand
AAGTTGTCGAGAATCTACGCCCTTATCTTCTGGGCTGGAAAACTTACTTTGGGTTGTCACAAACGCCGAGAATCTGGCGAGAGCTGGACGAGTGGATGCGGCACCGATTGCGAGCGATCCAGCTTAAACAATGGAGGCGTGGTCCGACGATCTACCGTGAACTGCGGGCGTTGGGAGCCAGCAGCCAAACGGCCCGGAAAGTGGCGGCCAACTCTTATAGTTGGTGGCGTAACAGCCGCTTTGAGCTCAATCGAGTGCTGGATGTGGCGTGGTTCGACAGGCTGGGTCTGGTGCGACTCTCATAACCTCAATCTCTCGAACCGCCCGGTGCGGACCCGCATGCCGGGTGGTGTGGCAGGGGTACGGCCTATGAAGGCCGTCCCCTATGCCGATTCCTACAGAAACACGGCCGGATAAAGCGTTTCCTCCTGTAAGAGTGTTTCCTTTCTTTGTGGGAAAACCGAAGGGGCAGACTATTCCCTCCTGGTTCGATGATTACTCCTACATAGAACTCTTCGTCATCCCCGTAAGGTTCCAGACCCCTGTTCAGCGCAATTCTGAACAATAACGAAGGGAACATCGCTGCCTGCAAGGTGCGTTGTTTTCGATAAGCAGTCTGGAATACGTCATGAAAATTACATTTGATAAAAGAAGTGCTTTAACGGCCTGCACTTCATCGATGATCCTGTTATCGGCAATGCTGGCCTCTCAAACCGTTTCCGCCCATGGCTATCTGGAAGTGCCGCCTTCGCGTGCGCTGGCTTGCCAGAAAGGTTTGAACACCAACTGCGGTGGCGCCCAGTACGAGCCGCAGAGTGTCGGTGAAACCTTCAAAGGCTTTCCGGCAGGCGTCGGCGGTGCTCCCTTGCAGGGGCCGGTCGATGGCAAGATCGCCAGCGGTGGTCACTCGCTGTTCTCTGCCATGGACGCACAGTCCGCCACCCGCTGGCACTTGACGGAAATCAAGGACCGCAACATCGATTTCAAATGGCATTACACAGCGGTTCACCCAGCGACCAAGCACGAGTATTTCATCACCCGCAACGGCTGGAACCCGAATGAGTCGCTCAAGCGCGCCACCTTTGAAAGAACGCCGTTCTGCACCATCAACGGCGACAATCAGCGTCCGGAGTCCAGCGACAAGCACAACTGCAGCATTCCGACAGACAAGTCTGGCCATCACGTCGTCCTGGCCATCTGGACCGTGGGCGATACCGATGCCGCGTTCTACAACGCTACGGATCTGAACATCCTGGCGGAGCCTGAGCTGCCTGGCGGCTGGTCCTCCGTAGGCAGCATTGCTCCTTCGACTGCGTTGCTGGTGGGCGACAAGGTCAAGGCCCGCGCGTTCACCGCCAATGGCGAGAGCCCGGACTACAGCGTCGAAATCAGCATCGATAACGCTGAAGACGGCACGCCGCAAAACTGGTCGTTCAAGCTGGCCGAAAAAATCAACCAGACCCACACCCTTGTTCGCGCCGGTATCCGCGACGAGAGTGGCAATGTCGAGCCGGTCAAAGGCACCAACAGCCTCTACGCACAAAAAGAAAGCGGGGTAGTCCGCTACGAAGTGCAACTGGACATGAAGGAAGACACCGCTGCGCGCATGACGGTAGCCTCGCAGCAAGCCGAATACGTTCTGGATAAAGGCCGGGCGAAGGTCGAGTTCAGCATGATTGCGAACCGTGCGATGAACGTCGAAGCCACCTTGCTCGACCAGAACAACAAACCGGTAGGCGCCACCTCTACACAAGTGGCCAGTGGCTCCACCTCGCTGTCCATGGATGTGAGCAGCAACCCGGGCGCGCACACTCTGACCCTGGTCGGCACCACCCTGGATGGCCGCACGACCCGTCAGGACACCCAGACCACTCAACTGACTGGTGAAGGCGCCGGTATCGAATACGACTTCGTGTTCCCAGAAGGCCTCAGCGGCTACACCGCCGGCACCAAGGTGTTGCAACCGAAGACCAACGAAGTCTTTGAGTGCAAGCCATTCCCCCAGTCGGGTTATTGCAAGCAGTACAGCCCATCCGCCAACGGCTTCGAACCGGGTAGCGGTGCTCACTGGCACATGGCGTGGGACAAGTTGTAAGTCCTCGCAACTGGCCTCAGGCGACCTCAAAAAGGTCGCCTGAGGCCAGGCGCCTCTGTTGAGTACCGAATTGAAAATGAAGGTTTCGAATTTCTCCGTACAACGCTTTCGGGCGTGCCTGAGCAGCGTTTGTTGGCTCGCGTTGCCAGTGGGCGGTGCAGTGTTTCTGGCGTGGCAGGAAAAGGAATTTCGCGAGCATCTGGCTTCACCGTCGTCCGACATTGCAACCCTGGTGACGGTGCCTGTACGTGAGCCGCTCGAAACAGCATCGATTGCCATCGTGTTCGGCCTGACGACGGAGACCACACCGCAGCCCAGCGCCGAGCCGCTGACTTTGCAAGCGAGCTTTGTCAGCAACGGATTATCCAAGGCACTGCTGGCCAATGCACAAGGCTCTCGTCTCTATCAGGTGGGTGAGCGCTTGCCTGGCGGCAGCGTCCTGCGTCGTATCGAGACCCACCAGGTTGCACTGTGGAACAAGGGGCGAGAAGAGCTGCTAACGCTCGTGCCTTCTGGCGCACGTTTTCTGAAGGGACTCGAATCATCCGTCGATTCTCAACCGGTTAACACGACCACGCGTTTTTTACGCCCGCTCTCCGGGCAACCAGAGTGATGAATTTCATGAACAGCTTTGTCGGTGTGCATTGGTTGCGCTCCATGTTTCTGCTTGCCGTTTTGGCGGCTGCAGCCTTTTCGGGCACGCTTCGCGCCGAAGAAAAATGGCAGCTGGCGATGAACAACGCAGAGCTGCGCGACATCGTCGAAGAGATTTCCAACATTCTCGGGACCACCGTGGTGCTGGACCCAAAAGTCTCCGGTCGAGTCACGGTCATGTCCCGGCAGGCCCTCGATCGTGAAGGGGTGCGTCGGTTGTTCTATTCGGTGCTCGACGCCCACAACTTCACGGTGATCGATGAGGGCGACCGGATCCTCATCACCCCGGTTGCCGAGGCCAAGACCCGGGCCGGCCAGGGCACGGTGAAAACCACCACGGCGTCGCAGTTCGTGACCGAAGTCATCGGCTTGAACACCAGCAGTGCCTCCGATATTGCCGGGCTGGTGCGACCGTTGGTGTCTGCCAATGGTTATGTCGGCCCTTCGGTGTCGGCCAACGCCTTGGTGCTGACCGATACGGCTGCCAATGTGAAGCGTATCGCCCGGGTGATACGCGAGCTGGACTCCGGTCAGAACAACCTGCACGCGGTGGTTCAGCTCAAGCATGCCCAGGCGGGCGATGTCGCGCCGGTGATCGAGGCGTCCATGGGCAAGCGCAATGCCGAGTCAGCCATACAGGTACTGGCCGACACCAGGACCAATCGCCTGATTTTCATCGGCCCGCCGGTCGTTCGCCAGCGCTTGATCGAACTGGCCCGAGGTCTCGATACGCCGGCCACCACAACGCTCGACAATGCCCGGGTGATTCGCCTGCGTCACAGCGATGCCAAGCAGTTGGCCGAGATTCTGGAGTCGATGGGGCAGGGCAGAAAGCAGACATCCGCCGCCGGCAGCGCCAAGGACACGTCTGGTGGTGCAACCTTCATGATCAAGGCCGACGAAAGCCAGAACGCGCTGGTGCTGATCGCCGAGCCGGCGCAGGTGCGGACCATCGAAAACATCGTGCGTCAGCTGGACCAGCCACGAGCCCAGGTGTTGATCCATGCCGCCATCGTCGAAATTTCCGGCGACATCGCCGAGGCCGTCGGTGTGCAGTGGAATCTCAACACGGGGGACGCCAAGGGCTTCATCAACTTTCCCGGCACCGACATTCCGATCGTCGGCGGGCTGAAGTTCGACGAGAAAAGATCGGCGCCGGAAGGGGCGATCCTGCAACTGGGCAGTGACCGCTTCGGCGCGCTGATTTCGGCCCTGGCCAGCAACACCCACAGCAACCTGCTGTCCACGCCAAGCCTGTTGACCCTGGACAATCAGGAAGCCGAGATCATCGTTGGCCAGAACGTGCCGTTCAAGACCGGTTCCTACGCCACCAACAGCAACGGCGCGGAGAATCCGTTCACCACCGTCGAGCGCAAGGACGTTGGCATCAGCCTGAAGATCAAGCCTTACATCAACGAAGGCTCGACGTTGCGCCTGGAGGTCGAGCAGGAAGTGTCGGACATCGCACCGTCGGTGTCGGGCATCGATTCCTCGGACCTGATCACCAACAAGCGAGCGCTCAAAAGCACCATCCTCGCCGACGATGGCGAAATCATCGTGATCGGCGGCCTGATCAGGGACAGCGTGCGCACCCAGAAAAGCGGCGTGCCGCTGCTGCGTGACATTCCCTACCTCGGCGCGATGTTTCGCTGGAGCCGCGACACCCAGACCAAAAGCAACCTGATGGTGTTCTTGCGCCCGACCATCGTGCGCAGCAAGGAAGATCTGTCCCAGGTCAGCCAGCAGCGTTACAACGCGCTGCGTGACTTGAGCAAATCAGGGGCGGGGGAAAACAATTCGTTGTTGCTGCCATCCGAGGCGCGCGGGTTGTTTGAACCGGCCAGCGATGCGCCAGTGTTCGATTTGCGCAGCAAGGCGCAGTAAATCCATGAGCGAACTCTGCGAGCAATTGCCCTTCGGCTTCGCCCGGCGTTTTGGCGTGTTGCTGGAGCATGACGGCGACGACTTGCGCCTTGCCCTGCGTAGCGATGCGCCGCTCACCGCATTGGCGGAAGCGCGCCGGGTGTGCGGGCGGGCATTGCCGTTTCAGATCGTCGGGGTCGATGAGTACGCCTCGCGTCTGGCAGCGGCCTATCGCGAGGGGCACAGTGCGGTGGAGCAAGTTGCCCAAGGGCTGGACGAAGAACTGGACTTGCTCAGCCTGGTCGATCAGGTCCCGCAAACCGCCGACCTGCTGGAGCAACAGGGCGACGCACCGATCATTCGCCTGATCAACGCGCTGCTCGGTGAAGCGGTGCGTGAGCACGCCTCGGATGTGCACCTGGAAACCTTCGAGCAGTACCTGTCGGTGCGCATGCGGGTGGATGGTCAACTGCGTGAAATGCTCAGGCCCAAGCGCGAACTGGCGACGCTGCTGGTGTCGCGGATCAAGGTCATGGCGCGTCTGGACATCGCGGAAAAACGCGTGCCCCAGGATGGGCGAATGGCCTTGCGCCTGGCCGGGCATGAAGTGGATGTGCGGGTCTCGACGCTGCCTTCGGCCCATGGCGAACGCGTGGTGCTGCGCCTGCTCGACAAGCAGGCCGGACGCCTGGATCTGCAACGGCTGGGCATGCCGGACGACACCCTGGCGGCCCTGCGCCAGTTGTTGGGCAAACCCCACGGCATCCTGTTGGTGACCGGGCCGACCGGTTCCGGCAAGACCACCAGCCTGTACGCCGCGCTGAGCAGCCTGAATGACCAGACCCGCAACATCCTGACGGTCGAAGACCCGATCGAGTATCACCTGCCGGGTGTCGGCCAGATGCCGGTCAATCCGAAGGTCGACATGACCTTCGCCCGAGGTCTGCGGGCGATTTTGCGCCAGGATCCGGACGTGGTGATGGTTGGCGAAATCCGTGACCGCGAAACCGCCGAGATCGCTGTCCAGGCGTCTTTGACCGGGCATCTGGTGCTCTCGACCCTGCACACCAACAGCGCGGCCGGCGCAGTCACGCGGCTTGTGGACATGGGCGTCGATGCCTATCTGCTGGCGTCCTCGCTGGTGGGTATTCTGGCCCAGCGCCTGCTGCGCACCTTGTGCCCCCATTGCAAGGTTTCGTACCTCGCCGACGCAGCGGCCTGCCAGCGCCTGGGGCTCGACACGAGCACGCCGCACACCCTGTTCAAGGCCTCGGGCTGTGAACAGTGCCAGCACGGCTATCGCGGACGCGTCGGCATTTACGAACTGATCAGCGTGACACCCGCCGTCTCGGCGCTGATCCATCAGGGCGCCCGCGAGCAAATCCTCGTCGACGAAACGCGCAAGGTCTCGCGCAGCCTGTTCCAGGACGGGCGCCAGCGGGTGCTGGACGGATTGACCAGCCTCGATGAGTTGCTGCGTGTGACCCAGGAGAACTGACCGGTGCCGACCTTCGACTACCGCGCCCACGACGCCCAGGGACGATCCTGCAGGGGACGATTGGAGGCCGATGGACCCCGCCATGGGCGACAGTTGTTGCGTGAGCGTGGATTGTGGCCACGTGTCTTGATCGAGGTGAGGGTCGGCGGCGGTGCGGGCCAGCAGTCGCGAGGTGGACGCCTGAGTGCTGCTGATCTGGCGCTGTTGACGTTGCAACTGTCAACGCTGGTTCAGGCCGGACTGCCCCTGGAAGAAGCGCTCGATGCGGTGGCGAAGCAGAGCTCAAAGCGCAAGGTTGCGGGTTTGCTCTCGGCGGTCAGGAGCCGGGTCATGGAAGGCCACGCCCTGGCCTCGGCACTGGGGCAATTTCCACGGGCCTTCCCCGAGTTGTTCCGCGCCACCGTGGCCGCTGGAGAACGCTCGGGGCATCTGGGCCAAGTGCTGGAGCAACTGGCGGCCTACACCCAGGCCCGCCAGGCCTCGCGGCAAAAGATCCAGATGGCTCTGGTGTATCCGTTGATCCTGATGTTGGCCAGTGTGGCGATCGTCGGTTTTCTGCTCGGTTATGTGGTGCCGGATGTGGTGAAGATCTTCGTCGACAGCGGCCAGCCGTTGCCCTGGCTGACCCAGGCGCTGATCGGCGTGAGTAACGGCCTGCGCGACCATTTCCTGTTGTTGATGAGCGTACTGGCGACGCTGTTCGGCCTGTGGCGCTGGAGCTGGCAGCGGCCGCAGTGGCGTTTGCGCTGGCATCGTTGGGTGCTGAATGCGCCAGTCATCGGTGAAGTGCTGCGTGCCATGGAAGCCGCGCGGTTTGCCAGCACCCTGGCAATCCTCGGCAAAAGTGCCGTGCCCTTGGTGGATGCCCTGGAAATTGCCGCCGCGGTCATCGGCAACCTGACCATCCGCGCGCGGATGGTCGATGTCGCCCGCTCGGTCCGTGAAGGCGGAACGCTGACCCGTGGCCTGGAACTGAGCGGGGACATCCCGCCGATGATGCTGCACATGATCGCCAGCGGCGAACGTGCCGGTGAACTCGACCGCATGCTGGCCCGGGCCGCCGAACAACAGGAAAGCAGCCTCGCCGCGCGCATTGCGCTGGTGGTGAGCCTCTTCGAGCCAGCGATGCTTGTACTGATGGGCGGCGTCGTGCTGCTGATCGTCATGGCCATCCTGCTGCCGATTCTCAGCCTCAACCAATTGGTGAATTGATCCATGCAACCTGTCCGCAAAAACCTTTCCCGTGCGCAACGCGGTTTTACCCTGATCGAAATCATGGTGGTGGTGGTCATCATCGGCGTGCTGGGGGCCATTGTGGTGCCGCAGTTCATGAGCCGCCCCGATCAAGCCAAGGTCACCGCCGCCAGAATCGATATCCAGGCCATCGCCACTGCCCTGGAAATGTATCGCCTCGACAACGCCCATTACCCTTCGACCCAGCAAGGCCTGGAAGCGTTGGTCAAACGTCCATCCGGACTGCCCGCGGCACGGGGCTGGAACCCTCAGGGTTACCTCAAGAGCATGCCGGTCGACCCGTGGAACACGCCTTATCAGTACATCAATCCGGGTGTGCGATCGGTAGACGGCACTTACGATCTGTATTCCCTGGGCGCCGATGGCGTAGCGGGCGGCGAAGGGTTTGCAGCCGAAATCGGCAATTGGGGGCATTGATCCGTGGGCTACCGCTGCCGGGGGTTTACCTTGCTGGAATTGATGATCGTGATTGTACTGGTCGGCGTTTTGCTGGGCATGGTGAGACTTGCCGGTGGGGGCAGTCCGGCGCGTGAGGTGAAGCAGGAAGCCGAGGCGATGATGCAGGTGATCCATCAGTTGCGTCAGCGCGCCGTGTTCGAAGGTCAAGAGTACGGCCTAAGGCTGAGTACCGATGGCTACCGGGCGATGCGTCTGGAAGTGCGCGGGTGGGAGCCGGTGGCGGCGCTTTCTCGCTGGCCCCGGAACGTGCGAGTACGTTTTCAGCAGGACGGCTATGCGGTAGAGCCGGACGCTGAAGAAGGACCACCGCAGTTGCTGTTGCTCAGCAACGATGAAACCAGTGCCTTCACGCTGACATTCGAGTCCGGCAACAGGACCTGGCTGAGCCTGTCCGGCGATGGCATCGGCGAGGTGGCGATCGATGACTAGCCGGCCATCATTGTCGTCCATGGACGGCTTCACGCTGCTGGAGATCATGGTGGCCCTGGCGGTCTTCGCGACACTGGCGGCAGCCGTGCTGTCGGCCAGTCAATACGCGGTGAAGCAGCGCGGCGCCGTTGAGACTCGCCTGTTCGCGGCATGGCTGGCGGACAACCGGTTGAACGAGTTGCGCCTGCAACCCGGTTTGGCGGCCGGCCAGCAGCAACAGGTCGTGTCGATGGATCAGCGTGACTGGGTGCTGCATCAGCACATCAGCGCCACCCGCGATCCGCGTTTGCTCCAGGTCGACATTCAGGTCAGCCCGGCGAACAGTGCGCACGCCGTGCATCGTGCCAGCGGCTGGATACTCGCGGTTCATGAATAAGCAGCGCGGATTCACCTTGCTGGAGCTGGTCATCGCCATGGCCATCTTCGCCGTGCTGGGGCTGGCCAGTTGGGGCTTGTTCGATAGCGTGCTGCGAGTGCAACAGGGCACGACGGCCCACGAGCGAGAGCTGAGGAACCTGCAACGAGCGGTGGCGGTGATCGAGCGGGATCTGCTGCACGTCACCGCACAGCCGATGGTGCTCGCACCGCCGCTTTTGCAGTTCCAGCGCAGTCACTGGCGCAATCCTCTGGACCAGCCGCGCAGTGAGCGCCAGACGCTGACCTATCGACTCGACGGCGGCGTGCTGTGGCGCGAAAGCCAGGGTGAAGGTACGGAGTTCGTGCAGCGGCAAAAACTGCTCGAAGACATTCGCGAATTGGGCTGGCGTCTGTTCGACAGTCAGTCCGGCTGGGTTGCTCATTGGCCGGCCGGGCAGGGCGCGAAGGCGCCCATGGCGCTGGAAGTGCAAGTGTCTGTCGGGCGCTTCGAATCGATTCGTCGGGTGTTGCCGATGCCGGGTGCATTGCCGTGAATGGGCGCCAACGCGGCATTGCGTTGATCAGTGTATTGCTGGTCATGAGCCTGGCACTGCTGATCATTGGTGGCGTGTTGCGCAGCCATCACCTTTCGCTGCAAAGCAGTGGGCAACAGTTACAGCAGATACAGCTGCGGCAACTCGCATTGGGCGGGGAAACCTGGGCGTTGTTGCTGTTGCGCGACGCGTTGCAGGACGCGAAAAAACCCGTCGAGCGGATTCAAGGCTGGACAGCCATGGCAGCGGGTTTCGAGGTTGAAGATGCGCAGATCCGAATCGATATCGATGACCTCGCCGGGCGCTTCAATCTCAATGCGTTGTTACGCCAGGGGCAGGTGGATCAGGTCACCCTCGACCGGTGGGCGCGCCTGCTTGAGCTGCTCGATCTGCCTCCTCTGCAACTGAGTCAGGTCGGGCCGTTGCAGGAACTTAGCCAGCTGCGCTTGCTGCCTGACATTGACGTTCGCCTGCTGCGGCGGCTGGAGCCCTGGGTGGCGCTGTTGCCCACCGACGCCGCCTTGAACATCAACACCGCACCGGCGCTGCTGTTGAGAACGCTCGGCGAAGTGGACGCCGCGACCGCCGATGTGCTGGCGCGTCAGGCGGCAACAACGCCCTGGGCGAGCGTCCAGGCGTTTACGCAGGACCCGTTGCTCTCCGGGCAAGGCCTGAGCAATCACGGACTTGGTACCCAAAGCCGCTGGTATCGGATAAGGGTGCAGGTGACCCGGGGCGGGCGCGAACTGCACCTGGCCACGGATGTCGGGCACGACCCCAAAACTCGACAGCTGACGGTGCTGCAACGACGTTTTCTTCCCACGAATAGCCACGAGAGACCGCGATGAACACTTGGCTTTACCTGACCGCCGAAGGCCAGGACGCGCCATCGAGCCTTTGGCCTTGCGTCCTGTGGTCACAAACCGGTCAACGCCAGCCGATGCCACTGAATCAGGTGGCCTCGGCATTGCAGGGGCAAGCGGTCGATGTGCTACTGCCCATGGAAATGTGCAGTTGGGTTCGCAGCGAGCCATGGCCGTCGCGACGCAGGCCCGAGACCCAGGCCATGGCCTTCGCCGTGGAAGATCAACTGAGTGAAGCGCTGGAGAGGGTGCATCTGAGCGTTGGCGCTCGTGATCGTGACGGCTGCTACCCAGTCATGGTCATTGGCCGCGAACGGTTGGCCGCCGTGCTCGACTTGCTGCACGAGGCGGGTATTGAGGTGCGCGGGGTGTTCGTCGATGCCGATGTGTTGTCCGGCGATCAGCCGTGCGGCACATGGTGGTTCGGTCGCTGGTTGTTGGGTGGCGGTCTGTCGGCGCGCCTGGCATTGTCGCAAGACCACCTGGCGCTGCTCGCCCCGTTATTACCCAAGGACATGCAATGGCTGGACGACCGTGAGGACCCCGCTGTCATCGACCAATGCCTGACCCGCCGTCCAACCCGGGCCATCAACCTGCGGCAAGGTGCGTTCGCCCCACGGGGCAAGCGTCTGCCCTGGCGTGCCGGCGGGTGGGCGCTGTTGATGCTGGCGCTGTTGACCTGGGGTGCCAGCGAGACGCGGATCCGCTTCCTCGACAGCGAAGCCCGCCGCCTGACCACCCAAAATGAACAGCGATTCAAGGCGCTTTACCCGGAGCAAAGCCGCATCGTCGATATGGCAGCGCAACTCAAGGCCCTGCAAAGCCAGCCTGTGGATTCGCAAAACACCCGCATTGCCGGGCTGGTCCAGTTGATTGAGCAGGTGATTGGCGCCAGTCCGGTCGAGGTCCAGCGCATCGAGTATCGAGCCGGCGAAGGCTGGAAAATCCAGCTGACCGCCAGTGGCTTTACCGAGCTGGAGCAGTTGCGGGAACGCGGACGACAACAAGGCATGCCCGTCCGGCTCGACAGCGCGAACAAAGCCGCTGACCGGGTGCACGCCACCCTCACCGTGGAGGACGAAGCATGAAGCAGGCATGGCGGCGCATTTCCGCGCGCGAACAACGGCTGTTGCAAGTCTCGGGGGCTTTTTTGTTGGCGGTTGTGGCTTTCAGCCTGATCTGGCAACCAACCCGGCAGCGGCTGGAAACAGTCGAGCGACAGTATCAACAGCAGGCGGGGCTGGCCGCGCAACTGCAGCGGGCATTACCGCGCAGCCACGTCCCCGTCGACAGCGAAAAACCGCTATCGCTGCGCATCAGCGAAAGCGCCACGGCGGCAGGGCTGGAAATCCGTCAGATGGAGAGCGACAGCGATCTGCTGCGCGTCACCCTCAATGGCAATGCGCAGCCCTTGATGCAGTGGATCGATGGGATCGAGCGCGATGGAGTCGCGTTGCAAACCCTGACACTGGAGAAGCGTGACGATGCCCTGGAGGCGAGGGTGGTGCTCAAGTAGTTGCACTACCGTTCAATGAAAAACACCCGGCTTATGCTGGGCGTTTTTCATTGTGCAGATTTTCAGTGTCCAATGAGCTGTTCGGCGTAGCGAACGATCACGTGATCGAAAGCTTTTTGCTCAAGGATACTGTTAGAACGAATAGCAGCAACGAGGCGGACAAGGTCTTCCTCACTGGCCTGTGTGATGAACTCGTCATCGAATAAACCACGGATTGTGCTCTGTCGGCGATTGTTGAGGTAGGCAATATCGAGTGCCAGTACTTCAATCATTTTCGTTGCCGGCAGATCGTCCCGCTCGGTTGCTTGAATTTCGCCGGTCTGCAGATAACGGAAACGGTGTTCGCAATGCTCATCCATCGGTGAGATATGCTGCGCTTCGTCAAACCAGTTGCTTTTGCGATGACCGCAGTGCAATGGATTGCCAGGTGTTGTCTCTCGCAGGCAAGAGGCGTGGAGGTTATGGTACTCCAATGCCAATTCCTCATAGTGTTCTTGAGGCCTGAAGTGTTCGATATGACTGCTGGCAGCATCTATCTCTCTACCGCAGTAGCAACAGAAGAAGCCTTGTTCTTGCAGTAAACTGTTGTGCAAATCACGCTTTTGCGGATTTTGCAGTGTTGGATAAGTAGGACTCCACTCTTCGTTTGCCGAGCTTTTCCATCTTGTAAATGAAGCGGGTTCAATTCCTTTGAGCACTCGTTTCATTTGCCGAGGATCTCCTTGCGCCTGATCAGCGCCTCTGCGCCAGCGAATTCCGGAAGATCAGGGGCTCTCAACTTCAGTGCCTTGAGTTGCGCCTTGGCTTTCTTCAGGTCGTTGTCTTCCAGTGTTGAAAACAGTTCCGAGAGCAATTTTTCAATTTCGGGTTCGCGTTGGGTAACCCCCATCACTTCCTCCAGCACGCTGCTGGAGTCCAGACCGTAGGTGACCCGTGGGTGGGACGGATCGCCGTTGTGCAGAATGATGACTTCTTCGGGCTGGAGGCTGCCGATGATTTGAGGGGAGTGGCTGGCGGCGATGAATTGGACTTTCGGGAAAGCTTGTTTCAGCGCAGGCACGATGTTGCGTTGCCAGGCTGGGTGAAGATGGATGTCCAGTTCGTCGATGATGACTACGCCTGAAGTGTTTTTCAGGACATCCTTGCCCATGTGAGGGTTGAGGATGCACATGCGGCGGGCGATGTCTGCGAAGAGGGCGACCATGCCTCGCTGGCCGTCACTAAGGTTGTTGAAGGGAATGGTTATGCCTCCTTCAACATCTATCAATAGGCTTTGAAGCCTGAGGTCGTAACGAAGGTTTTTTGCATTCGGCAGAGCTATCCCGATTGCTTGATTGACCAACGTCAGTTCGTCATCGAATGTCGGTATTGCCGTTTTTGAATCCAGCAAACTTTGCATGCGTTCGAGCGTCTTGCCGATCAGCCAACTTTCGAAGTCTTTTAAGTCGGTAACTGCATCAAACCAATTCGTGTATCCGTCCAAGCGGGAGATTTTTTGCTGTGCCGCAAACTCGGCCGAAATATTTGCGCCTTTCCATTGACGATTGGATCGATAGAAAGCGAGAACGGGTAGCTCGACACTTTCTCCGAGATCGAACTTTGCGAGCTCTTTATCTGTTGCAAGCATTAACTCAAGATCTACCAAAGGTGGGAGATGCTCACCCGCTTGAGTGGTTTCCCATTTATTGACTCCTAAAATATCTCCCTGAGCTGCAAGCAGAAGCGGGAACTTTCTTTCGAAGCGGCTACGACTTTCAAATTTGTTGATGACAAAGCGCACGTCGTTCAGGTCTAAGCCGATGGGCTGTAGTTTTATCGAATTCGCATATTCAATGAACGAAACGGCCGCAGCCTGCAACAATGAAGTCTTCCCGCTCCCATTAACCCCCACCACCAGATTGAAACCCGGCTGGAAGTCGAAAGTGGCATCTTCGTAACAACGAAAATTCTGAATGTGGAGACGGTCCAGGCGCATTCTGGCTTCCCTTTACCAAGACTGACGAATGCCGTCAGTGTACCTTGGCTCGCGATTACCGCTAGGGTGCAGTTGTGGCTAAACCTTCGCTGTACCCGGCAACAACGGCAACTTCGCCAGCTTCAACGCGACCAGCAGTGCAATCACCAGCAGCGTGCCGATGAACAACCCGATGCCGTTCCAGCCGCCCAGGTGCCAGAACACGCCACCCGCCGTACCGGCGATGCTCCCCCCGGCGTAGTAGCTGAACAGGTACAAGGACGATGCTTGCCCCTTGGCCCTGGTGGCGCGGCGGCCGATCCAGCTGCTGGCCACCGAGTGGGCGCCAAAGAAGCCGAAGGTAAAGATCAGCATGCCGATGATCACCAGCGGCAATGGCGTAAACATCGTCAGGGCGAGACCACCGATCATCAGCGCGATGGTGCTCCAGAGTACTTTGCGGCGACCGAGTCTGTCGGCTAGCGAGCCGATTTTCGCTGAGCTGTAGATGCCCGACAGGTACACCACCGACAGCAAGCCGACGAAGGCCTGTTCCATATGGTACGGCGCGGCCAGCAGGCGATAGCCGATGTAGTTGAACAGCGTGACGAACGCGCCCATCAACACAAAGGCTTCCAGAAACAGCAGCGGCAGGCCGGCGTCGCGAAAGTGCATGGTGAAACCGTCGAGCAGGCTGCGCGGGTGCAGCGAGCGGGCGCGGAAGTTGCGCGATTCGGGGAGGATTTTCCAGAACACCGCCGCGGCAATCAGGGCCAGGCCACCGATCACCAGCATCGCCGTGTGCCAGCTAACGAAGTCGATCAATACCCCGGTGATCAAGCGCCCGCTCATCCCGCCAATCGCGTTGCCACCGATGTACAAACCCATGGCGAGGCCGATGTGCTGTGGGTGGATCTCTTCGCTCAAGTAAGTCATCGCAACCGCAGCCAGGCCGCTCAACGACAATCCGATCAGCGCACGCATCAGCAGCACACCGTGCCAGCTCGGCATCATCGCACTGGCCATGGTGCACAGCGCAGCGGCGAACAGTGCGGCCACCATCACCGGTTTACGCCCGATACGGTCGGAAATCGGCCCGGTGATCAGCAGGCCGATGGCAAGCATGCCGGTGGCGATAGACAGGATCAGGCTGCTTTGCGCCGCGTTGATGGAATACTCGTGGGACAGCAGCGGCATCATCGGCTGCACGCAGTAGAGCAGGGCGAAAGTCGCGAAGCCACCGCAGAACAATGCGAGCACTGTGCGCATGAACGCCGGGGTGCCTTTTTCGATGTAGATCTCCGCCAGCTCAGCGGCGATAGCGTCCGGCGCTGAAGGTGACACTTCATGGGCGAGTGGGGCGACAGCAGTTTTCACGGGGACCTCGGAGGGCGCAGCCGGTCAGGCAATGAAAAAAGCATATAGCTGGCTAATGATTCAATCCAATATATTGTTCGACCTGTTTGATAGCTTTTACGACCTAATGGGGTTTCCATGGAATTGCGTCATCTGCGCTACTTCATCGCCGTTGCCGAAGAACTGCACTTCGGCCGCGCCGCACAGGTGCTGGGCATCTCCCAGCCACCGCTGAGCCAGCAGATTCAAGCGCTGGAACAGGAAGTCGGCGCACGGCTGTTCGAGCGTACCAATCGTCGGGTCGAGCTGAGCGAGGCCGGTCGGCTGTTTCTGCAAGAGGCGCGGTTGGTGCTGGCGCAGGTCGACAAAGCGGCAGATGTCGCGCGACGGGCGCAACTGGGTGAGTTGGGTGAGCTGAAAATCGGCTTCACCTCGTCGGCACCCTTCAACTCGACCATTCCCCAGGCGATTTTCTCTTTCCGCCAGCGCTTCCCGGCGGTGCACCTGAACCTGCGGGAAATGAGCAGCACCCAGGTGGCCGATGCGCTGGTGGACGAGTCGATTGAAGTCGGCATCATGCGCCCGCTCGGGCTGCCGGACTGCCTCAGCGTGGTCGAGTTGATGCGCGAGCCGCTGGTCGCGGTGCTCAGCTCCAAGCACCCGTTGGTAGAAGGCAGCGAGGAGGGCTTGTTTCTGTCAGCCCTGGCGCTTGAGCCCTTTGTGTTTTTCCCGCGCAGCTACGGCAGCGGCCTGTATGCGCAACTGCTCAGCTTGGCCCGGGATGCCGGCTTCACTCCGCATTTCGCACAAGAGGCAGGCGAGGCGATGACCATCATCGGCCTGGTCGCAGCGGGGCTGGGTGTGTCGGTGATGCCGGCGTCTTATCAGCGGATGCGTATTGATGGTGTGGTCTATCGGCCGTTGCTCGATCCGGCGGCGGTGTCGGCGGTGTGGCTGGTGCAACGCAAGGATCAGAAATCGGCGATGGCCAAGGCGTTTGTGGATTTGTTGACGCGTAAAGTAGAACCACTGAAGCAGTGACGGTGTGAACACAATATTCCCTGTAGGAGCGAGCCTGCTCGCGATGGACTAAAAAACGCCACGTTCACCCAGGAAGCACGCGCCATCGTTGGCGACCATCGCGAGCGGGCTCGCTCCTACAAATCAGAGTTTTCGCCGCCGCCCGTGGGACATTTCTGAACTACCCCGGATGGGCTACAGCGCCTTGCGACGTTGCCTTCAACTACTCCAGAATCCGCCGGCTTGTGCGCTTTGAGGGTCATCGGTAGCTTGATCCGTGTCACTGATCGTCAGTGATCGGGTTTAGCAGCCCGTGTTTTCGCTAAGTGCATTTGCGCTCCTGATAGGCAGGTATGCCTGTACCTGCCCTTGACGGTAGCTGTGCGCAGGGCGCCTTCGGGCGCGCCGGTTTGGTGAAGACCCGGTCTGCTAACCTGCGTACAGCTGCCACCCTTTTGATTCGTAGCGACACGGTGTCGGCTCCACTTTTCTGGGCGCTGAATCATGACCAAAAAAGCAAAAGAAACGCCGGACACTCCACGCGAACCCAGCAATATCTTCTTGATCGCCCCCGATATCGATAACCACACCCTGCTGGAATACGCCTGTGTGTCGCTGGCATCAGCCAATGTCATGGCGAGCGATTTCGCGAGGAATCTGAACGGAGCGCAGAGCAATACATTGTTGGGGATTCAACAGTCGATCATGTTGGGGGAGCTGGCGGTGAATCGGGTGTTGGATAACCTCGATCCACCTTGAACCACCCAATTGAATTTTCCAATTCGGGGTTACGATCAAATTAAATTGAGCAACGCGGAGTAGATCATGACAAGCCAATTTCGCCGTTGGGATTCCGCCGAATACCTAAAGACCGAAGAGGACTTGGCTGATTATCTGAAAGCTTGTTTGGAAGTAGGGGAAGAGGATCCAGAATTCGTCTTCAAGGCACTTGCGACAATTGCGCGTGCTCGTGAATCAAACCCAACGTTTCCGAAAGGAGCTTGTGAGACTCTGAGGATCCTGGGCAACCAGCCATCACAGAGCCAGGCAGGTAAAGGGCGATGACAAGCCGACCTGTTTATTAAGGAGCGCCGAAAGGCGCTCTTTGGCGTTTCTGGCCTTACATTCAGCGCTTGCAAATCAGTTTCGGGCGGAGAGTGTACTGGCCGTCGGCATTGCTGCCGAGTCCGACGAGCTCGGCTTGGATACGGGCGCCTGCACCAATGCGTGTTCCAGTTCTTCGAGCACCGGAATGCCGCCACCTTACCGATCACCAGACCGCCGCGCCCTTAATCGTAGGAGCGCAGGTATTTTCTATAAATTCTATCTAAGTGGTGTATAGGTAAATTTCTTACGTAACAGTTGATTTTTATTAATGAGGGAGTTGTTTGTCTGTGCAATTAAATTAACTTAGGAGCTTGCTGTAGGAATGTTCTCTTGATGGTGTGGGGGTTGTCTGAAAGTTATAGGGGTGCACTGGCTATAGGCACGATTTGTTTGACGGCTGATCCCTATGTCGGCAATGTTTAGAGCTTGGGTGTGTGACATATTTGTCTATTTTTTAGGAGTGGCTGCTTTAAATTCTTGTAAGAGGATGTGCGGCTGACTCAAAGGAGTGAAGGGCATGGCAAATCTCAGCTATATGACTATCACCGGGAAAAAACAAGGTTTGATTTCTGCTGGCTGTTCCAGTCAGGACTCTATTGGGAATAAATGTCAGGCCAGCCATGAAGACGAAATTATGGTGCTGGCTTACTCTCATAATATGGCAGCCGGTAATGATGGAAGCACTTTTGGTGGCCGTGGGAAACATATGCCGGTCATCCTTACAAAAAACATTGATAAATCTACGCCGTTATTAGCTAGTGCTCTTCATGAAGGCGAAGAAATTGAGTGTAAAATCAATTTCTACCGCACTTCACCAGTTGGTGGTCACGAAAAATATTTTACTGTAACGCTAAGTGGTGGACGTGTTGCCAATATAAGTGTTCAGGTGCCGCATGCTATTCATATGGGTGACGCGCAGCCACAGGAACTTGTGGCCATCAGGTATCGGGAAATTGCCTGGGTGCATCACAAAGCAAGTACAAGTGCCTATAGCTCTTGGGACAACAAATATGAGTGATCAGCCATGTGATGTAAATGATGTAGCCAAAGCAGCTTCTGATCTAGTTGCATTAGGGTGTACGGTTGGCGCTACGAATTTCTATGATGGCACGACTCAGCTTCAGTTTGGCGCAATCATATCTAATTATGTGAATGAAATTATAAAGGATGTGAATGACGGGGTAATAAGTGCTTGGGATGGTGTGCAAGAGATAAGGAGAGAACATGCCGATCTTGCTTCCAAGGCTCTTTTTTATGCTCAAAACGGAGTTGGGGTTGTTGCAGGTGCCATGCAGGTTGAAGTAGGAGTTGCCATTACGGGGGCTTCATATGGATTGGCAGCACCGCTCGGTGCATTTTTCGTCGCGCATGGAGTTAATAATATTTACGAAGGCGGGATGAATATTTATAACGGTCCTGCCGCCCAAACAGTACGGGGACCTACTAGGCGCGCCTATGCATCATTTATGGGGGATGATTATAAGGGGGATGTAGCATATGGAACCATCGACTTGATTTTGTCTGCTGGCGGTATGATGCGGCCAGTACGCAAGGTGGATTCTGTACAGCTTTTCAGGCGAGATCCACTGAATTACGAGTCGGCCTACCAGCAATCTGGTAAGTTGGCTTTGTTTTTTGAGGCGCTAGTTGATTCAATTACAATTAATTCTTTGGTTTCAAAGGACGGGTCGGAAATGGAAAGCAAATGGCGTGAGGAGCGACGGTGACTACCAAATCTTACGAAGTCTGGGAATATAAAAGCGCAAACTCGCGGTAACAATGATAGTGAACACAATGCCATTGACAATCCAATAAGTAGTGCCATTTAAGGGAAATATTTTTGTTATTCCCCACACAATAATCATTGTGTATCCCATGGAGCAGCCGATAACAACCAAACCCAAACTTGCTAAGTATCTGATTGTATACATTATAGAAGTCCTTATCCGCAGATCATTGTGTTCAATATAACCTAAATTCACAAAATAAGTGCAACACTGAAACAAAAGACAGAGGATCTTACCCGGTCTACACTTGCCGCAATATGCTCTTTCCTGTGAGCGATATCGCGGCAACAGTATTTAACAGCTGGCCACCACTTGCACGATCCCTCTGGCGCTCGATTGCCAGCGAAACAATGGCCACCGTTATGCCGCTGGCAAGCCAGCTCCCGAGTGCATGGACCAGCGCTTGAATATCAACGAAGTATTCACCCCGCCAAACGCAAAATTATTGTTCATCACGTACCGGTTGCTCATCTGCCGAAACTCGCCGCGCAGGTAGTCGAGCTTGCCGCAATGCGGGTCGACTTCGTCGAGGTTGAAGGTGTGGGCGTACAGGTCGCGGTTCATCATTTCAATGCTGAACCAGGACTCCAGCGCACCACAGGCGCCGAGGGTGTGGCCGAGGAAGCTTTTCTGCGAGCTGATCGGCATGTGTTCGCCGAACAGGCTGCTGGTGGCCAGGGTTTCGGCGATGTCGCCTTGTTCGGTGGCGGTGCCGTGGCCGTTGACGTAGCCGATGTCCGATGGTTTCAGCCCTGCGTCTTCCAGGGCCAGTTCCATGGCCCGGCGCATGGTGATCTGCTCGGGACGGGTGGTGTGCTGGCCGTCGGCGTTGCTGCCGAAACCGACGATCTCGGCATGGATGCGCGCGCCACGGGCCAGGGCGTGTTCCAGTTCTTCGAGCACCAGCATGCCGCCGCCTTCGCCGATCACCAAGCCGTCGCGTGCGGTGTCGTAAGGGCGCGGGCTGCGTTGTGGGGTGTCGTTTTTCAGGCTGGTGGCGTAGAGCGCGTCGAAGACCATGGCTTCGGTCGGGCACAGCTCCTCGGCGCCGCCGGCGAGCATCAGCGGCAGGCGCCCGAACTTGATGGCCTCGTAGGCATAGCCGATGCCCTGGCTGCCGCTGGTGCAGGCGCTGGACGTCGGGATCAGGCGACCGGTGAGGCCGAAGAAGATGCTGATATTGGCTGCCGTGGTGTGCGGCATCATGCGCACGTAGGAGTTGGCGTTCAGGCCTTCGGCCACCGAGTTGAGCAGCATGTTGCCGAACGCCTTGATCTCGTCGGTGCTGCCGGTGGAGGAGCCGCAGGCAACGCCCATGCGCCCGTCCTTGATTGACTCGTCGCCCAACAGGCCGGCGTCGGCCAGTGCCATCTCCGCCGCACCCACAGCAAGCCGTGAAACCCGGCCCATGCTGCGCAGTTGCTTGCGGGTCCAGTGGCTCGGCACCTTGAAGTCATCGATGGGGCCAGCCAGGCGCGTGTTGAGCTCGGTAAAACGATCCCACTCGTCCATCCGGCGGATGCCGCTGCGATTGGCCGCGAAGTTGCCGGCGATGGTCTCCCAGTCGCTGCCCAGTGAGGTGATGCCGGCCATGCCGGTGACGACGACGCGCTTCATCAGCACAGGCCTCCGTTGACGGCCAGAACCTGCCGGGTGATGTACGAGGCTTCCGCCGACATCAGGAAATTCACCGCGCCGGCCACCTCTTCAGGGGTGCCCATGCGTTGTGCGGGGATCATTTTCATCAGTTCTTCCACCGGCACGTTTTCGTCGAGCATGGCTGTGTCGATCAGGCCGGGTGCGACACAGTTAACGGTGATTTTGCGCTTGCCCAGTTCGATCGCCAATGCCTTGGCCGCGCCGATCAACCCGGCCTTGGAGGCGCTGTAGTTGACCTGGCCACGGTTGCCGATCAGCCCCGACACCGAGGTGATGCAGACAATCCGCCCGTCGGCGCGACGACGGATCATCGGCATCATCACCGGGTGCAGCACGTTGTAGAAACCGTCGAGGTTGGTGCGCATCACCACATCCCAATCCTCCTCGCTCAGGGCCGGAAAGGCACCGTCGCGGGTCAGGCCTGCGTTGAGCACCACGCCGTAATAGGCGCCGTGGATTTCCACGTCGGCTTCGAGAATTTCTTTGCAACGGGCGCGGTCGGACACGTCGAACTGCAGGATGCGCGCACGACGGCCCAAGGCCTCGACTTCGGCCCTGACAGCTTCGGCGTCCGCCAGGCCGCTGCGACAATGCAACACGATGTCGTGCCCGGCCTGGGCCAGGCGCAAGGCGATGGCGCGGCCGATGCCACGGCTGGAACCGGTGACCAGTACGGATTCAGTCATCACTGGACTCCTTCGGGTTCATGGAGATATTGAGCGGCCTGGGGTGGGCGGAATACGTTCAGACGAGCGGTAACATGGATCCCGGGGGCGTTGATGTGGCACTCGAACACGCCCATGCCGTTATCGTCTTCCAGGGAGCGAATCCCGTGGATGGTCAACTCGGTGCCGGCCGGAAAACTTTCGACGTTGCATTCGAATTTTCGGCTGCCGAGCAGGAAGCCCAACTCCACCGCATCACCGCGCTGGCGCGCATGGCAACCGGCGAAGGCGGCCACGCTCTGGGCCATCAGTTCGATGCCGACCCAGGCCGGCAGGCTGCCGTCGGGGAGATTGAACAGGCCATCGGGCTTGACGGTCAGGCGCGTGTGAATCTGATCTTCATCGAACGCCAGGATCTGATCGATAAGGATCATGTCGCCAGCGTGGGGCAGCAGTTCGGCGATCGGCCAGTCAATCATGGGGCGTCTCCGATAATCAGGCTGACGTTGTTACCACCGAAGGCAAAGGAATTGCTCATCAGGTAGCGGGGTGCAATGGACGTCAGGCGAGTGGCCGGGGTCACCCATTGCAGCGGCGGCAATTCGGGATCGGGCTGTCCGTCCCAGACGTGGGGCGGCAGGGCATGCCCGAGGTTGTCGGCGCTCAGGCTCAACCAGCAGAACGCCGCTTCCAGCGCCCCGGCGGCACCGAGGGTGTGGCCGGTCATGGGTTTGCTCGACGAACTGGGCACGCCGGCCGGGAACAGTGTCGCCACGGCCTGGCTTTCCATGGCGTCGTTGTGTTGGGTGGCGGTGCCGTGCAGGTTCAGATAAGCGATCTGCTCCGGTTGCAGGTTGGCGCGGCCCAAGGCTTTGCGCATGGCTTGCAGGGCGCCACGCCCGGTCGGCTCCGGGGCGGATATGTGATGCGCATCGGAACTGGCGCCGCTGCCGAGCAAGGCAATCGGTTGGTTGTCGCCTGCACGTTTGGTCATCAGGAACAGCACCGCCGCTTCGCCAATGTTGATGCCATTGCGGTTCACCGAAAACGGATTGCAGCGTTGTTCCGAGACCGCTTCCAGCGCCGAGAAACCGTTGAGGGTCAGCTTGCACAAGGTGTCGACACCACCACACAGCACCGCGTCGCAAATGCCCAGGTCCAACAGGCGCTGGGCGCTCATCAAGGCCCGGGCACTGGAGGTGCAGGCCGTGGAAATGACATAGGCCGGCCCGCTCAATTGCAGCCACTCGGCGAGGAAGTTCGCCGGTGCCCCGAGTTCCTGTTGCTGATAGTCGTACTCGGCAGGGAACTGTTTTTCGCGCAGGTAATGCGCCAGGCCCTGGCTGGCCTCGTCGATGCCCGAGGTGCTGGTGCCCAGCACGACACCGATGCGGTCACGGCCGTAGGTCTGGATCGCGCTGTCGATCTGCGGGCGGATTTGCAGCGTGGCTTCGAGCAACAACTGATTGTTGCGACTGTGATGGCGCGACATCTCGGCTGGAATGGATGCCAGTTTGCCCTGGACCGCACCGACCGGCAGCGTGCGTTGCGGCACCCACCCGGCTTGCTCGCGCATGCCGCCGCAGTCGCCGGCAAACAGGTTGCGGGCAACCTCCTGCTTGTCGCGGCCCAGCGCGCAGACCAATCCGAGGGCATTGAGGTAAGCGGTCATGGCGTTTCACCGCTCAGGGGGGTGACTTGATAGGCCGGACCATGCGGTAGCTTCAATTCAAAATTCTGCGGTTGTGCGTAGTGGATGTCCCAGCGCTCGGGCAGGTACCGTTGCCTGCCGTGCTGCCAGGCGCCGGGATAATTGGCCGCCAGTTCATCTTGCGGCGTCAGCGCAAACAGCAGCGCCGCGAACAGCTCCCGGGCTCGCGGATTGGGCGGTAGTAAACCATCGGACTCCCAGGTTTTATCGACCAATTTCTGGCGGGCCTGGGGAATGCCCAACAGGTCCATCATCGACCAGCGGATACCCGCCTCTTCACGCTGGATCACCAGCACCCAGTCCTCGCGTTCGTCAGCCTGCCCGCGCTGGATGTGCAATTGCAGCGGCAGCGGCAGATCCGGATTGTGCTCGGGCAGCGGCGCCCGGCCGGCGCAGGCGCTCAGCAGCAGGGTTGCGGCGATCAACAGATATCGCATAGCACCGTTTCCCCCACAGGCTTGGTGTTTCAAGCGGCTGGCAATGAACATCACACAGTTCCTTCAAAAGGTTTGCGCGCCACCACATTGACCAGGGTTTCTTCCCGTTGGCCAAAGGGTTTTGGCTTGCACACACCCAAGTGTTCGAGCAGGCCGAAATCCTTGGCGCGACTCCACCACAGGTACGGATAAGACACGTTTTGCGCGGTAAATTCGAAGCCCTGCTGGCCAATCATTTGCAGGTACTGCGCAGCGCTTTTCTGCACGTGCATCGGGTGGCGGAACAACCAGCGGATCACCCAGGTATCAATGTAAGCCTCGGTGGATTCGGCGAACAGCAGATAACCACCGGGTTTGAGCACGCGGTAGAACTCGGCCAGTGCCTGTTCCTGCTCCACCAGATGATGGAAGGTCTGGTGACAGAACAGCAGGTCGATACTGGCGTCCGGCAGGTCGAGGCTGGCGCAGTCGCCGCCGATCAACTCCACTTCCATGCCCTGTAGGGCCGCTTCTGCGCGGCTCTGGTTAAGGCTCTGGGGATCAGCATCGATGCCAATTAGACGACCGGGCGCAAAGGCCTGGCGCAGCAGCGCGAATGACTTGCCCTGGCCGCAACCGGCATCCAGCAGCACCGGGCTAACCGGTAGCGCTTCGCTGAACAGGTTGCGCAAATCGTCGATCGCCAACCGCAGCACATAGTGTTGCCAGATCTGGCTGCGCAGGAACCACAACCCGAAACGGGTCTCTTCGACGTACTTGTCGCTCAAGTAGTTCATGACGCATCCCTTGCACAGAATTCGGATATCGCCTTCAACCGGCGCCTGGCTTCGCTGACGAACGGGTTGCTTGGGTCCCAGGCATATCCGGCAAGAATGGAGCTGATCATCCCGCGGATTTCCGGTGAACTGCTCTCATGGAAAATCACATCCTGGAAGGTCCCGGCGTACCAGCCTTCGACATAGCAACGGAATGTGTCGACGCCGCGCTTGAGCGGTTCGGCGAACTCGGTTTGCCAGTCGACGGCTTCGCCTTGCAGCTGACGGTGCAAAACCCCGGCGGCCATGCTCGCCGAACGCATGGCGATGGTCACGCCGGAGGAAAACACCGGGTCGAGGAATTCCGCGGCATTGCCCAGCAGCGCGAAGCCCGGACCGTGCAGGGTTTTGACGTTGGCCGAGTAACCGCCGATGGTTCGGGCCTCGGTGTCCCACTGCGCATTTAGCAACACGCCAGCCAGGCTTGGCGTCTCGGCGATAAAGCTGCGCAGGCACTCATCCAGATTGTCGCTGCGGCCGGCGAAACGTTCCTCTGTGGCGACCACGCCGACCGAGCAGCGCCCGTTGCTGAACGGGATGGTCCAGAACCATACGTCGCGCTGGGTCGGATGAGTGGTCACGAGGATCTTGCTGCGGTCGAAGGTCGGGAGGTCGATACAGTCTTCGACGTGAGTGAACACGGCCTGACGCACCGGGAAGTTCGACGGCGCCTCGAGGTCGAGCAAGCGCGGCAGCACGCGCCCATAACCACTGGCATCGAGCAGGAAATCGGCTTCGACGCGATACTCGCTACCGTCCTCGCGGCGCACGCCGAGCTGCGGTTTTCCGGGGGCAATGTCGACGCTGACGATGGTTTCGCCATAGCGGATCTCCACGCCTTGCAGCGTGGCCTGATCGGCCAGCAGCTTATCGAAATCGGCGCGCTGGACCTGATACGTCGTCGATTTGCCGTGGCTGAACGTCTCGCCGAAATCGAACGCGCTGTAGCGCTCGCCCCAGGCAAACGCGGCACCGGTTTTCAGCTGGAAGCCGGCGGCGTTGACGGCGTCGAGCATGCCCGCTTCTTCGACGAAGTCCAGGCAATGGGCCAACAGGCTTTCACCGATGGAAAACCGTGGGAAATGCTGACGCTCGATCACCAGCACATCGTGTCCCTTGCGCTTGAGCAGCGCGGCGGCGATGGCACCGGATGGACCGGCGCCGATGACCACGACCTGACGACATTCCATTTCAACGGTTGGCATGGGGGCTCCTTGCCGGGACAGCGGCTTTCAGGGGGATTCGGTGCATGCCGGTCAGGGCTGGTAGCAGTGTAGCGATCAAGCCCATCAGCATCAGGGCAAAGTACAGCGGGGGGCTGATGAGTTGCTGTTGCAGCAGCAGGTTGAGAAAAACGATCTCGCTCAAGCCGCGGATGTTCAGCAGCACACTTTCCCGCCAGCGGCTGGCGCCCTGGAACGAGGCCCCGGCCCAGCCGAGGCCGAGCCAGTTACCCAGCAGTTTGCTCAGCATCGGCAACAGCAGCAGGGCGAGCAGTTGCACCCAGCCGAGGCTGTCCATCGCGCTGTGCACGTTGATCTGCACGATGCCGAACGTGAGGATCAGCGGGATGGCGATGTACGTCTGCAAGCGGCCCATCCACACGGCTGGCAGCGGCAGGAGCAGTGGTGCTTTCAGCGCGGCCATGATCAACACATAGCCGATGCCGAAAATCAGCGCATTGAGCTTGTAGTGTTCAGCGACGACCAGCAGGGCGAAAAAGCACAGGCTGTAAAGCCATGTCTGGCGCAAGCCGAGCAACCGCAGCAGCACCGGCAGGCACGCACCGGCCAGGGGCAGCAACAGGCTGCTCAAGTGCAGACTGCCCTGGGCGATGCCGAATAGCGTCCAGCAGGAGAGGTCGATGAGGATCGCAGTTTGCACCAGTCGCCGGGTGGCGGCGGGTGGGTAATCGATGTGCCGCAGGTACAGGTACAACACCGGAATCGCGGTGATGGCGAACAACAGGCCGACGGCCAGCGAGCTGATCCACGGTTGCGGCGGCAATAACCAGATCGCCGTGGCCAGGCCGCAGGCAAACGGAATGCAAAAGCTGGGCAGGGCGATTTTCAGGCTTTGGCGATCCAGTTGCAGGTCGATCACATCGCTGAGGATGTAGCCCAGCAGCAGGGCAAAGCTCAGGCTGTAGAGGTTCTTCAGCCAGCCTGGCGACACCAGCAGCGCACCGCTCAATTGCCAATGGGGCTCGATCCAGAAATACATCAACAGCGGCAAGCCGAGGGTCGCCAGCAACAACTGGCTGACGATGGGAATCAGGCCGAAATGGCGGCCGACGCGGGTCGCAAAGGCAAACAACACCAGCGCCATCACCCAGAACAGAACGACCATCATGTTGCCCGCTCCACGGCCGTGGGCTCATGCACCTGGCGACCGGCCCAGGGCGCGAGCAGGAAGCTGAAGATCAGGCCCAGGCTCACCGACAGTCCGAAGTTGCTCACCGCCGGGGTGCTCGACACCGCCAGCAGGCCGAACGACAGCCAGGTGGTCAACGCCGCCAGCAAAGTACCCAGCAGGCTCACGGCTGCGCCGCCGACCTGTTCGCGCATCAGGATCGCGTAATCGACGCTGATCGCCGTCACCAGCAGCAGGCCGAACAGGCTGAACAGGGTCAACGGCTGCCCCAGCCAGCCGAGACTGGCCAGGCTGCACAACGCCGCCAGCAGGGGCAGGGACACGATGCGCAACGCGCCGCCGAGGCCGAATGGCAAGATCAGCACCAGTACGATCAGCACGCAGGAGGCGAGTTTCAGTTCAGCGGCACTGATTTGGGTGGCCGCGAAGACGTTGTTCAATTCACCCAGTCGATCCACCAGTGTCACGCCGGGTAAATCCTCACCCTGGAGCCGCAGCAGGGCCGGGTTGTTGATGCCTTGCAGGCTGACCATCGCCGCCACGCCGTCATCGGTCGGCCCCAGCCACAGAGGTCGGTAGGGTTCTGCCAACGGGCCGCCGAGCGCTGCGTCGATGTCCACGGTAGGCAATGCCTGTAGCTTCGTCAGCTCGGCTTGCAGCGCCTCGGCCGGTACGCCGATGTCGAGCAAGGGTTGCCAGAACGAAGGCAGTTTGCTCAGCGCTTCGCGCACCTGTTGCTGTTCGTTCGGCGGGCTGACCAGTTGATTGAGCGACAGATAACCCTGGAGCTTTTCCAGGCCAATCAATTGATCCAGTCGCTCTCTCAAGGCGGTTTGGCGTTCGAGCAACTGCTGCTGATTGGCGGCGCGTATCAGGAAGAACTGGCTGGTGGGCTGATAGCCGGTGATCCGGGCAATGGTCCGGGCTTCGTCGGTCAATTGTTGCGGCGCGCTGATCCACTGGCGGATGTCGTTTTTGCTGCTCAGCTGCAACAGGCCGCCGACGCAAAAGGCAATCAGCAGTGCCAGCAAGACTGGCGTTTTCAGCTGTTTGAGCAGCGCTTCACGACAGTCCAGCAATAACTCGCAAATGCGCAATGGCCACTGCGCCGGGCGCAGGTCTACGCCCTTGAGCAATGCCGGCAACAGGCACACGGCGGACAGATAGGCGCCGAGCAAACCGGCGGCAGAGAATGCGGCAATCTGGGTCAGTGCCGGGAAGGGTGTCCAGGCCAGGGCCAGATAACCGATGCCGCTGGTGATCAGGCTCAGGGTCAATCCGGGCAAGGTCATGCGCAGGGCAGGCCAGCTGTGCCAGGGTTTTAGGCTCCAACTCTTGGACAGGTAGTGCAACGGGTAATCGACGGCAACACCGATCAGGCTCGAACCCAGCACCAGGGTCATCACGTGCATATGGCCGAACAACGCTACGCAGGCCACCGCACCGAAGAGCATCCCGACCAGCACCGGCACGAAGGCCAGCAAGACGCGCCAGCGCCGGAAGGCCAATAGCAGCAACAGCAAAATCCCGACGGTGGCACCGCCACCGACCCAGGTCATCTCCCGGGCAGCCTGCTGTTGCCCGCTGGCTGCGTACAACAGGCCGCTGGCGGCGAGCAGTTGCACGTCGTGCCGGGTGGCTTCTTCGCGGCTGTGCTCGAGCAGGTCGGCCACTTGCAGCGGCAGGTTCATGTCGAAGGCGTTGCCGGTGGTGCGCGCGCGCAGCAGCACCCAGCTCTTGCCATCGGCATCGGCGACCAGGGCGCCGCTGCCGATGTCCAGTTGTACCGAACCGCGTTGCGGCTGGCTGTTCTGTATGCGCCCGGTCAGGCCCAGCCAGTCGTCCTGGCTGGGCACCAGGCTATAGCCGTTGAACGGGTCGAACAACGCCTGCACCCGTTGCTGGATAAAGGTGTCGGGGTGCTCGATCAGCAGTTGTCGGTCCGCTGCCTGGAGCATCGCCAGGCGACCTTGCAGCAACTGCGTGCGCAGCGCCGGCAAGTCGGCTTGCAGGGTCCACTGGACCTTTTCGAACAAGCCGCTGGCCTGCCATTGCTCGCCGAGTGTCTGCGCCATGGCGACGGCCTGCTGGCGATCGGTGTGGCCGACCAGCACCAGCATTTCGCGGTTCAACGGTTCTTGCATGCGTTGTTCGGCGCGCAGTTCCAGGGCATCGGGCGCCGTGCCGGGCACCAGATCCATCAGGTTGGCCGACAGCGGCGCGGCGCCACGCCATTGCCAACAGGCGAGCGCCAGTACTGCCAGTAGCAGGATCAGAAACAGCCGTGGCAACCACCGTTCACTCGGCAAAGTCATGTTGCTCCGCGTCGCTCAATGGTTGGGCGCTGGTGCTGTCCTGCATGCGCAACAACGTACTGTCGCCCTGGGTCTCGAGCAATTCGATGCTGTGCACCAGTTCTGCGCCGGTAATGTTGATCTGGTTGAACACCTGCTTGAGCAGCATCGAGCGTGGCAGCAGCGTGAGCTTCCAGTTCTGCGCATCGCCGCTCAGGGACAGCTCGAAATCCCGTTGCAGGCCACTGCTGTCGCCTTGCAGCACGGCGAGGAACAAACGGTTCTGCTCGGCACCGGCGCTTTTGCCCGGCAGCATTTGCCAAACAATGCCGTCACGCCGGGCAATGCCTTTGGCGGTGATGCGATAGTCCTGTTGCAACGGCGTTTTCAGCAGCCACAACAGGCCGTTTTTTTTTGCCAGCACGAACGTGCCTTTGCTGGTCAGCGGCTGGGGCAGGGCGCGCAGGTGTTTTTCCTGGATGAAATTGCCGTGGATCACCTCGGGCCGGGCCAGTTGATCGCTGAGTTGTTGCAGGTCGAAGGCATGGGCCAGTCCAGGAATGCCCAGTAGCACGCAGAACACTGTAGGAGCGAGCTTGCTCGCGAAAAACCTGAGGGCGCCGCGGACTGTCAGGTGCCCAGTGTCATCGTTAACGACCATCGCGAGCAAGCTCGCTCCTACAGGGGAGCGGGAGGGGCAGAAAATCATCGCAGAGCTCTCTCTACGGCGTCGGTGAACACTGTCGGCGAGGCCAGTTGCATCTCGCGGCTGGCGATGTCGACGGCCACCTGTACCGACAGGGCCCGGGTCAACCGTTCGCCGGTTTGCAGGTCGCTGATCAGGTAGTTGATCTTCAAGCGGTTCTCCCACTCCACCAGGTTGGCACGCACGTTGAGTGTCTGGCCGAACACCGCACCGCGCACGTAGCGCAATTGCAGGTCGATCACCGGCCATGCATAGCCGGATTCGTTCATCGCGGTGTAGTTGTGGCCGATCTTGTCCAGCAGCGCACAGCGGGCGACTTCCAGGTATTTGACGTAATGGCCGTGCCAGACCACGTGCATGCTGTCGACATCAAAGAACGGTACGACGATTTCCGTGTCGGTGTAGAGAAATCCCTTGCTACGCATGCAGCCTCCAGTGTTGTTCGGCGATGCGTTGCAGGCACAGGCGCAATTCGCCTTCCAGCGCGCGGTCTTCGATGACCGGTGGGAAGTCCTTGGCCAAGGCTTCATGCATGGCGGCCAAGGCGGGTGGCAGTGGTCGTGCATCTTCGGCCTGGCCGCGCAGCCAGACGCCCTGATTGGCCGCCAGCAGCGTGGCGGCCGCCACCTGTTCGGTGAGTTCCAGCACGCGGATCGCGTCCCGGGCGGCGATGGTGCCCATGCTGACTTTGTCCTGGTTGTGGCATTCGGTGGAGCGCGAGAAAACGCTGGCCGGCATGGTGTTTTTCAGCGCTTCGGCGGTCCAGGCGCTGGTGCCGATCTGCACCGCCTTGAAGCCGTGGTTGAGCATGGCGCGGTCGGCCGTGGCGCCCGACAGGTTGCTCGGCAAGCCATGGTTGTAGCGCTCGTCCACCAGCAGCGCGAGTTGCCGATCAAGCAGGTCGGCGACGTTGGCCACGAGGTTTTTCAGGCTGTCCATGGCGAACGCGATGTGGCCGCCATAGAAGTGCCCGCCGTGCAGCACGCGCTCGGCTTCGGCGTCGATGATCGGGTTGTCGTTGGCGCTGTTGAGCTCGATTTCGATGAACGAGCGCAGCCAGTTCAGGCTGTCGGCCAGCACGCCCAGCACATGGGGCGCGCAGCGCAGGGAATAGCGGTCTTGCAGGCGATGCAGCGGCGCGGTCGGCGCGTCAATGGCCAGATCCTGGCGCAACCACGCGGCGACCTGCATCTGCCCCGGGTGTGGCTTGGCGGCGAACAGGCGCTCGTCGAAGTGCTCCGGGTTGCCTTGCAGGGCGACCACGTTCAGCGCGGTGATGCGCGTGGCCAGATGCAACAGGTAATCGGCGCGTGCGTACGCCAGGCAAGCCAGACCGGTCATCACAGCGGTGCCGTTCATCAATGCCAGGGCTTCTTTCGGGCGCAACACCAGTGGCTGCCAGCCGAGTTCGCGGTGCACATCGGCAGCCTGCCGGCGCTCGCCGCGGAACATCACCTCGCGTTCGCCGGACAGTGTGGCGGCAACGTACGAAAGCGGCGTCAGGTCACCACTGGCGCCCACCGAACCTTCTTCCGGAATCAGCGGCAGGATGTCGTGTTCAAGGAACGCCTGCAGGCGCTCCAGCAGCTCCACGCGCACTCCGGACACACCGTGGCACAACGACTGCAAACGCGCCGCCAGCACCGCGCGGGTGGCCTGGGCGTCGAGCAGTTTGCCCAGGCCGCAGCCGTGGAAGGTGTACAGGTGACGGGGCAGCGCCTCGACGTGATGCAGCGGCACCGCGACCACGCAGGAATCGCCGTAACCGGTGGTCACGCCGTAGATCACGCCTTCCTTGTCCAGCAGAGAGTCCAGAAAACGCGCGCCCTTGGCGATGCGCTCGCGGTAGGCGGGATCGCTTTGCAACTGCGTCGGCACCTTGCGGTTGGCCAGTGCCAGCACGTCTTCAATGCGCAAAGGGTGTTCGCCGAAGGTTACCGGCTCAAGCGTTGGCGTCGTCATCGGTCTTCCAGAAAGGGTAAAAGTTGAACCATTGTTGGGGCGCTTCGAGGCAATAGTGACCCAAGCGTTCGGCGTAGCGGGAGGTCCACTGATGAATGACCTGTTCGCGGTCGCTGCGCTTCCAGGTGATTGCGTCAGCGAAGGGTTCAATGCTCAGTCGATAGTCGCCGTCGGGCTTTTTCAGGCACAGCAGCAGGTTGACCGGGCATTTCAGTAGGCCGGCCAGCAGCCACGGGCCCTGGGGGAACCTGGCCGGATGACCGAGGAAGTCCACGGTCGCGCAACGTCCGCCATGCAGCGGCACGCGGTCGCCGGCAATCGCCAGCCACTCGCCGCGCTCCAGGCGTTCACTCAGTTGCAACATGATCCCGGGGTCCAGTTCGCTGACCTGGATCAGGCGCAAATTGGTCGCCCCGGCTTCGCCCAGCAAACGGTTGAACTGTTCGGCGTGCTTGGTGTGCACCAGCACGTTCATCGTGACCTTCTCGCCGATCTCCGCCAGTGCGCGGCAGACTTCCAGATTACCCAGGTGTGCGCCCACCAGCATCTGCCCACGGGCACCGCGCAACTGGTCACGCAGCAGCGCCGGGTCGATGATTTCGATTTGTTCGATGCTCAGCTTGCCGTTCCAGACGTCGAGTTTGTCGAGCATGGAATCGGCGAAGGCCATGAACTGGCCGAACACCCGCCAATGGCTCGGGCGCAATTCGCTGCGACCGCTCCATTCGGTCAGGCGTTGCTGGTATTGCCAGGCACTGTGTCGAGCGCTGCGGCCGAACAGGAAAAAGTACAGCACGATGCCATACAACACTGGGCTCAGTACCCGACGGCCCAGCACTTTGGCGCCGAACGCGGTGAGCTTCATCAGCCAGAAACTGCCCCGTTCTTCGCGGTCGGCCCAATGCTGCTTGTCTGCGCTCATGCCCGCCACCGTCGCCAGAGGATCACTGGCGCACGCAGTAACATGCCGAAGAACAGTCGCGTGTGCATGCTGGAAATCAGGACGTTGTCGTGGAACATCCGAAAATGCGAAACGCCGTCCAATGGATAGTGGACCTTGGTTTGCAGCCATTGCATCGGCTGATTGCGCCAGGCCAGGCGCACCAGGATGTCCGAGTCGAAGTCCATGCGCTTGCCGATTTTCGCTGATTCGATCAATGCCAGGACTGGCGGCAATGGGTAAACCCGGAAACCGCACATGGAGTCGCGAATCTGCAACGACAGGGTGTTGATCCAGACCATGACGTGAGTCAGGTAGCGCGCATACAAACGGCCCTTCGGCACGCTGGCGTCGTATTGCGGATAACCGCAAATCACCGATTGTGGGTAGCGGCGCGATTGTTCGATGAAGCGTTTGACGTCCTGCAAGTCGTGCTGGCCATCGGCATCCACCTGCAAGGCATGGCTGAAACCCAGGCGCGAAGCTTCGCGCAAGCCGGTCATGACCGCGCCACCCTTGCCCTGGTTTTCGGCGAGGCGGATCAGGTAAACCATGTCACGTTGGGCCAGGCGATCCAGCACCCGGGCGCAGCGCGGGCTGCTGGCATCGTCCACCAGGATGCACGGCAGATGGCTGGCGATCAGCGCATCGACCACCGTGGTGATGGCAGTTTCATGGTTGTACACCGGGACGATGGCGCAGGGGCTATGCATGCGCCGCCTCCAGCAAGACCCGCCCGCTTGAGCAGGTGGCGGTTTCGTTGCGATAGGCGAAATACAATTTGCCGCGCGCCGGATCGAAGCGCAGGTGCAGCTGGATTTCATCTCCCGGGCGCACCAGTTGCTGGAACTTCAAGACTTCCATGCCGGCGAATTTTTTTGGCAGGTTCATCAGTTGCTGGCCCAGGCTCAGCGCCCAGTCCACCTGCACCACGCCAGGCAACACCGGCGCCTTGGGGAAATGCCCGCTGAAATAGGCCAGGTCCGGTGGCACGGCCAGTTGCAGGCTCCACTCGCCATTGCTTTCGACTTGCTCCAGCACCTCGGGCGCTTTTGGACGCGGCGCCAACAGCAGGGCGTCGACGTCGGCCTGGGGCAGTTTGCCCTGAGTGTTCAGCGGCAGTTGTCGCAGCAGGCGCCAGCGTCTCGGCAGGGCCAGCGCTTCGCAGTGTTGGCTCAGTTGCTGGCGCAATTGCTCGGTGAGGCTGCGTCGGCCCTGATTGCGCAGCACATGCAAACCGGCCTCGCTCAGCACCAACAACGCCCCCAGGGAGGCGCGGTTTTCCTGAACGACGCCGAGCCGCGCTTCGACGACCCATTCATGGGCTGTCAGCGCCTGTTCCAGCATCGGCAGCGAGATGCGTTTTTCTTCCAGTTTGACGATCCGGTCGAGTCGCCCAAGCAATTCGAAGCGGCCATCGACGGCGATGCGTGCTGAATCGGCAGTGTGTTCGACATGGCCATTGGGCAAATACGGCGAAGCGATCAGCAGGGCGCCCTCACTGTCTTGGGTCAGCGTGACATCGGCAAAGGGTTGCCAGAGTTCCGCGCCCTGACGCCAGGCGATGCCGCCGGTTTCCGAACTACCGAAGATTTCCGTTGGCCATTGCCCCAGACGCTCATGCAGGTTCTGTGCGGCCTCGACCGGCAATGCGCCGCCGGAGGAAAACACCCGGCGTACAGAACTCAAGGCCGGCCAGTCGAGGTTGTCGCTCATGCGCTTGAGCAGCGCCGGGCTGGCCACCCAGGCGAAAGCCGGGTACTCGCGGCTGGCGCGTTGCAGGTCTTCCGGAAAGGCCAACTGCCGACGTACGAACGGGCGCCCGGCGCACAGCGGCCACAGCACCCGAAACAGCAGACCGTAGATGTGCTGGGTGGCGACGCTGCCAATGATGCATGCCGGGCCCAGGTCGGCGCCCCACAGCTGTTCCAGGGCTTCGACTTCATTGGCCAGTTGGCGCAGGTTTTTTTCGATGCGCTTGGGTTCGCCACTGGAGCCGGATGTGCACAGGCTGAGTCGGCAGTTATCCAGGTCCAGCGCGGCGGCACTGAGCGGCGGCTGTTGGAGGTCGCCAAGGTGCGCATCGTCGGGCTGATCGCTCAGCCACAGATCAACTTCAACTGACCAGCGTTGGCGGGTCTGCGGTTGCAGGTCGGACGGCAGCAGCACGCTGACCCCGGCACGCCAGGCGCCGAGCAGGGCAATCGCCAGGTCGGCGGCATCCTCAAGGTGCACGGCCATCTGCCGGACACCCCGGGCTTGCAGGCCGGCGGCCAGGCGCAGTGCCTGTTCGCACAGTCGGGCGTGATCCAGTGCCGGAGCAGTCGTTACGGCACGCTCCACCTGGGCCTTGAGCAGCAGGAGCTCAAGTTTTATCCAATTCATGGGTGGCCTCGTACCCTAAGTCGTATGAGCCATTCAATGGCAAACATCAGGCCTATCAATCCGTAGGAAATCAGGCCGGTGTACAGCGTCCACCAGCTCAGCGGTGCCCAGAGGGTAAGGACGGCGGCACACAAACCGTTGCATAGAAAAAAAACGCTCCAGGCGATGGTTACCTGACGGGTATAGCGAATGCCCTCGGCCGGCAATTGCGGCTCGCGTACCCGGGCCAGGCGTTCAACGATCGGTGGGCCGAATGTCAGGCTCGATCCGAACAGCACCAGCATGAAGCTGCTGATCAACACCGGATACCAGCGCAGCAGCGCCGGGCTGTCGAATAGCGCCAGCAACAGACAGAACACAATGGCCACCGTGGCCATCCACAGGCTGCCAGGCCGTCGTGTGCCGGTCAGCGCCCGGGCCAGCCACAGTCCGCCCAGCAGCAGCCCGAACTGCCACGGGGCGAAATGCTCCATGCCGAAATACACCGCAAAGGGATACAAAAGGCCTGCCAGCAGCAGACCGAGGCCAATCAGTCGATTCATGCGGCCGGTTGAACCAGACGGTAGACCGCCTCGACCACGTCACTGACGGTACGCACCGATTTGAATTCTTCGGCGGCGATTTTCTTGCCGGTCTGACGTTTGATGTGATCAATCAGGTCGACCGCGTCGATGCTGTCGATTTCCAGGTCCTGATACAGGTTGGATTCCAGGCTCACACGCTCCGGGTCCAGTTCGAAGAGCTCGACCAAGGCATCGCGCAGGGTGTTGAAAATGTCGTCACGAGTTTGCATGGTCCGGTCTCAAGCTGCCTGTTTTGCGGTGACGAACGCCGCAAGGCTCGCCACGTTACTGAAGTGATTACGTGTGTCCTTGGCATCGGCGTCGATTTTGATGCCGTACTTTTTCTGGATCGCCAGGCCCAGTTCCAGGGCGTCCACCGAGTCCAGGCCCAGGCCTTCGCCGAACAGGGTCTGGTCATTGCCGATGTCGTCGGCACTGATGTCTTCCAGGCCAAGGGCGTCGATGATAAGCATTTTGATATCACGGTGCAGATCGCTCATCTTCGGCGAGCTCCTTAATAAAGTAAGAATGTAGATATTCGTTGAGCTTGCGCGAGGCCTGCGGAGCCGGCCCCTGCGTGGCGAAGGTCTGTGGGTCTATATCGGCCCCGACCCGGAAACTGAAGTGCACGCGCCGCTTGGGGATGCGATACCAGGGTTCGGCCTTGGTCAATGTGGTCGGGCTGACCTTGATAATGACCGGGGTGAGGATTTTCGCACCACGCAGGGCGATTGCCGCGCCGCCCCGATGAAAGGCCGGCGGCTGGCCGGGTTGGGTGCGCGTACCTTCGGGGAAAATGATCAGGGTCTGGCCGTCTTTCAGCGCGTCGGCAGCGGCGTCGAGCATGTCCATGCTGCCGTCGTTGCTGATGTATTCGGTGCAGCCCAGCGGTCCGCGGGTGAAAGGGTTTTCCCAGAGGCTTTGCTTGACCACGCAGTTGGCGTGACGCACCAGGCCGATCAGAAACACCACGTCGATCAGCGACGGGTGATTGGCAATGATCATTTGTCCCGGACGACCGAGTTTTTCCGCGCCTTCAATGTTGTAGGTCAGCACCCCGGTACGGGCCATGAAACGCACAAAAATCCAGAAACAGCGGCTGACCGTTTGCCGGGCCCGCAGCCGATGGGTCCGGGCGTCGCCCGGCAGGCAGTTCAGCACGGGGAAAATCACCAGGCGCAGGCACAGCCCGCCCAGCCCGAACAGGGCAAAGCTCGCGGCGGTGGCCAGCAAGCGCCAGTAATAGGCGTCGCGGTTTTTCTCGGTCACGGGTTGCGTTGCCAGGTCCATACACGATTTTTCCAGGCATGTTGGCAGGTGGTTTGCTGGCCGAGCAGCGCACACAACAGATTCAGCGCGTGGGGCCAGCGGGATTTGGACAACGCATCCGAGGAGCTGTTCAGGGACAACTGCCAGTCGGTGCCAGGGGTAATCAGCAGGCCGACGGCATAAGGGAACGGCACGTCGTCGATCCAGGTTGAGTAAGCCTCGGGCGGCTGCTCTTCGGTGACCACCAGCAGTACCGCGCGAGCACCTTCAGCCAGCAGCGCGGCAGCTTCCAGCATGCCATGTTCCAGGCCATCGCCTGCGGCAGCCAGGGCCGTCATTTCGCTGGTTTCACCTCGCATGATCGACCACAAGCCAATGATCGCGTTATGCACGGACAAGCTGAACTGGGTCGGCGACAGCGGCTGATCGGCGGCCAGATCACTGAGAATGTCGACCGTGCGGGGCGTTTCGCCGTGACGGGAAACAAAGACCAATGGCAGATCCTGCCGACCTTCGGCCAATGGCCAGCCGACACTGAAGGCCATCCGCGCCAGACGGCTGAGTCGCCGACGCTGCATGGCCGGCAGAAAGGAAACGTCGGGAGCGGCATCGCTGTCCGGCAGCACGACCGGTTGTCGGCACCAGGCCTGCCAATCGGTCACGCTATCAAGCCCGGGGGCCCAGGCGCGCCATTGGGCGATGTTGAAGTTGATCACAGACATTCATCCCACCCTCACGGGCTTACTTGACGCGGGGGAGTGGCCGAGAGCCGGGACTTACCCTGCGTGGCGTTTGGCGCCGAGTGGGGCGCATTATCCCGGTGCCGGGAACGTGTAGCAAATGCTGGTTACATTTTGCTCAGCAAGCTGAAGCGGCTGGCTCGCAAAAATTGAACGATTGGTAATTATTCACAGAATTATGACTCCGTCTGTCGGTTCTGGCGTTGAATCACCGAGCCGTTCAGGGTTTTTCAAGCAAGAGAAGGCAACTGACTGTGTAGTCCATTTGCCGACAAGGTAGCGAAGCAACGCGGTGGACCACTACACTCGGTCATTCTTTGGTACACGGAGGTTTTGACATGCGGCGCGTGGTGTTCAATCAGAAAGGTGGCGTTGGCAAATCCAGCATTGCCTGCAATCTGGCGGCGGTCAGTGCCAGCGAGGGTTTTCGCACCTTGTTGGTGGATCTCGATGCCCAGGCCAACTCCACTCAGTACCTGACGGGGCTCACTGGTAACGACATCCCGATGGGCATCGCCGATTTCTTCAAGCAGACGCTGTCTTCCGGGCCGTTCTCCAAAAAGAATCAGGTCGACATCTACGAAACCCCGTTCGATAACCTCCATGTCATTACCGCCACCGCCGAGCTGGCGGACTTGCAGCCAAAGCTTGAGGCCAAACACAAGATCAACAAGCTGCGTAAGTTGCTTGAAGAGCTGAGCGAAGACTACGACCGGATTTACCTCGATACCCCGCCAGCGCTGAATTTCTATGCGGTTTCAGCGTTGATTGCCGCCGATCGTGTATTGATCCCCTTCGATTGCGACAGTTTTTCACGCCAGGCACTGTACGGCCTGATGGCGGAAATCGAAGAGTTGAAGGACGACCATAACGAAGGCCTGGAAGTCGAAGGCATCGTCGTCAACCAGTTCCAGGCCCGCGCCAGCCTGCCCCAGCAAATTCTCGATGAACTGATCGCCGAAGGCCTGCCGGTGTTGCCGGTGTACCTGGCCAGCTCGGTACGCATGCGCGAATCCCACCAGGCCAATACGCCGCTGATCCATCTCGACCCGCGGCACAAGCTGACCCAGCAGTTCGTAGAGCTGCACAACCTGCTGGAAAACGCCTGATTTTATTGACTGCACATAACTCTGTAGGAGCGAGCTTGCTCGCGAAAGCGGTGTATCAGGCGACATCTTTCTTGAATGTCAGTCCGCCTTCGTCGGATCGCCGCCCGGAGCAAGCTCGCTCCTACATCCCCTGGCTACGCAACCAGCTCATCAGTTGCGGTAACGGGAAGGCCCCGCTCTGCCGGGCGATTTCCCGGCCGTTCTTGAACAGGATCAGGCTCGGAATCGAGCGAATCCCCAATTGCGCCGACAACTGCTGGTTCGCCTCGCTGTCCAGCTTGGCCAGCCGACACTTGCCCGCCAGTTGGCCGGCCGCTTGCTCGAACACCGGTGCAAACGACTTGCACGGCCCGCACCAGTCCGCCCACACGTCCACCAGCAGCGGCAGATCGCCCTTGATCTGGCTGGCATAGTCACCTTGCTTCAATTCAAACGGTTTGCTCAGCAGGACTTCGGCCTTGCAGCGCCCGCATTTCGGGTGGTCGTTGAGGCGCTCGGCGGGAATGCGGTTGAGGCCGTTGCAATGGGGGCAGGGGATGAGGAGTGGGTCGGTCATGACAAGTCGTCCAGTCGAAAGCGAGTGATCCTAATCTGGAGACTGACCTCCAGATTTTCAATTGTGCAGTGCCTCACGACGAACAACTGATCTCCAGATGCTTGCCCCATTCTGGTGGTTGCTCGGCATAGCTTTCCATCCCCGGTTGTTCCTCGAACGGGTTGCTCAACACAGCGTGCAGCCGACGGACTTCCGAATAGTCGCCGCTCTGCGCCGCCTCGATGGCCTTTTGCGCCAGGTAGTTGCGCAGGATGTACAGCGGGTTGGCCGCGTGCATCCGCTGGCGGCGCTGCTCTTGATCCAGTGCGCCTTCACGGGCCACCCGGGCGACGTAGAGCTCGCCCCAGGCATCAAAGCCCTTGAGGTCGACAAAGTCGTCACGCAAGCGGGTGATGGCCTGTTCCGGCGCTTCATCACCCAATCGGCGGAAAAACAGGCTGTAGTCGACGCCGCTGTTTTGCATCAGTTGCAGCAGGTTCTCCAGCAGTTTCTGGTCGTCATCCTCCGCGGTGGTCAGGCCGAGGCGGCGGCGCATCAGGTCCAGGTAATGGGCCTGGAACAGCGGCAGGTACAGGCCGAGGGTTTCGCGCAGGGCTTCGACGCTGATGAACGGCGTCAGGGCCTGGGCCAGGGCGCTGAGGTTCCACTGGCCAATCGGCACCTGATTGCTGAAGGAGTAGCGGCCCTGGTCGTCGGAGTGATTGCAGATGAAGTTGGCGTCGAAGTCGTCGAGGAAGGCGAACGGGCCGAAATCGAAGGTGATGCCCAGGATCGACATGTTGTCGGTGTTCATCACCCCGTGGCAGAAGCCATAGGCCTGCCATTTGGCGATCAGTTCGGCATTGCGCTCCACCACTTCGCGGAACATCGCCAGGTACGGCTCCGGTTGTTCCAGGCACTGCGGGAAGTGCATGGCCAGCACGTGATCACCCAGCTCTTTCTGCTGCTCGGGGCGCTTGGTGTAGTAGAAATATTCGAAGTGCCCGAAGCGCACATGGCTCGGCGCCAGGCGCAGGACCATGGCCGCGCGCTCCTGCTTTTCGCGCCACACCGGGGTGTCGGAGCCAATCACGCACAGGGCGCGGGTGGTCGGGATATTCAGGGCATTCAGGGCTTCGGAGGCGAGAAATTCGCGGATCGACGAGCGCAGTACCGCCCGGCCATCGCCCATGCGTGAAAACGGCGTCTGGCCGGCGCCCTTGAGGTGCAAGTCCCAATGTTCGCCGGCTTCGTTGTACACCTCGCCGAGCAACAGGCCGCGACCGTCGCCCAGTTGCGGGTTGTAGGAACCGAACTGATGCCCGGAATAGACCATCGCCCTTGGGATCGCGTCGGCCCAGAGCTTGTGGCCGCTGAACAGTTCGGCGAACTCCGGGGTTTCGGCCACGACCGGGTCGAGGTCCAGCAGCGCCATGGCGGCGGGGCTGGCCACGACCAGGCGCGGATTATCGATGGGCTCGGGTAGCACATGGGCGGAAAACGCATCGCCCAAACGGTCGAAGCGGTTATCGAAAGTGAGTTCGTCGAGGGCTTTCAAGGGCCGGCTCCAGCAGAATGTCCGAGCATTCTGCTGGGGAATGGCTGGTTAGTCGAGTTCGGCGGCGGGCGGCTCTTTCGGTGGCTTGCCGTCGACCAACGGCACGATGGTCTTCGCTTCCGGCTCGATCGGCACCATCTTGTATTCCTGGCCGTGCAGGTTCTTGAGGTAGACCTCCATCTGCCGGAACGAGATGTTGATGTGCTGCTTCTTGAACTCGCGGTTGATGAAGCGGTTGACCTCGTCGAGCACCGGGTTGCGGTCGCCGAGGTCGCGCACGTGCATGCGCAACTCGTGGTCGAGGGTGCTTTCGCCGAAATTCAGGAAGTACACGTGCGGTTCCGGGTCTTTCAGTACGCGCGGGTTGTCGCGTGCGGCCTTGAGCAGCAGCTCTTTCACCAGGTCCAGGTCCGAGCCGTAGTCGACACCGAGCTTGAGGGTCACCCGGGTGATGGTGTCGGTCAGCGACCAGTTGATCAGTTGCCCGGTGATGAACGTCTTGTTCGGGACGATGATGTCCTTGCGGTCGAAGTCGGTGATGGTCGTGGCACGGATACGAATCTTGCTCACGGTGCCCGACAGGTTGCCGATGGTGATGGTGTCACCGATCCGCACCGGACGTTCGAACAGGATCATGATGCCGGAAATGAAGTTGGCGAAGATTTCCTGCATGCCGAAACCAAGGCCGACCGACAGCGCCGCCACCAGCCATTGCAACTTGTCCCAGCTCACGCCGAGGGTAGACAGCGTCGAGACGAAACCGACGCCGGCGATCACATACGACAGCAACGTGGTGGTCGCGTAGGCGCTGCCCTGGGCCAGGTTGAGCTTGGATAGCACGAACACTTCCAGCAGCCCCGGCAGGTTGCGCGCCAGGGCGAAGGTGATACCGACGATGATCAGCGCTCCGAGCATGTCGCCAATGCTGATCGGCACCATGCTCATGTTGGCGCCGGTACCGCTGGTGTATTCGTAGAGGGTGACGTTGTCCAGGTACGAGAACACCGTGATCAGGTCGGCCCAGACCCAATACAGTGCCGCCATGAAGCCGCCGAGCAGCGCCAGACGGATCAGGCGCAGGGACTGTTCGTTGACCTTCTCGATGTCCATGGTCGGCTCTTCGATCACGGCTTCGCCATCGCCGGCCTCCTTGGCGGCCAGTCGTTTGGCCCGGGCGCGCTGGTAGGCCAGACGCCTGGCCGCCACGCTGAGGCCGCGCACGAAAGTGGCTTCGATCACCAGCCAGAACATCAGCAGGTACAGGGTGTTGATCAAGCGGTCGCTGAGCTTCAGTGCGGTGTAGTAGTAGCCGAAGCACACCGCCACGAACAACGCGACGGGCAGGGCGGTGAACAGGATCCCCACCAGTTTGCGGAACAGCGAGGCGTTTTCGTGGGTCGGGCTGCTGATGAGCAAACGGCTGAGCAGCAAAGTCATCAAGGCGTAGCAGATGAGCACCACCGGCATGCCGATCACGTCATCGGCCAGCGCCGCCGGTTGCAGTTCGGCAACGGCGACGACGGTCACCAGTGCCATGACCACGATGCCGAGGCGGCGGATCCATCTACGCAGGAACTCCACCTGGGGCTTTTCCCAGCGGAAATGCAGTTCTGCCACACCACCCGGCGCGAGGATTCGGTAGGCGGTGTAGAACACCAGCCAGGCGCCGGCCATTTGCAGCAGCGCCGCGCCCATATTGGCGTTCTGCCCACGGGCGTCGATTCGCAGGGCCAGCCCGCACAAGGCGAGGCCCAGGGAAACCGGCATCGCCAGCAGAATATTGATCAGAATCGCCTGCGGCGTGTGCCACTGGCTATCGCGTTTGAAGTGACCGATGTCCTGGTGAACCTTGTTCAGTCGCGCGTACAGATTCTTGCGGCGCCACAGCAGAGCGCCGATCAAAAACGCCAGCGGCAGGAACAGCAGCGGGCGCTGGGTCAGGCCGTCGGTCAGTTCGCTCAGGCTTGAAAGTACCGGTAGTGAATCGAGTTGACGCTGGAGGCGATCCGGCACACTGCGGATCCACTCCAACTCCAGCGGCTTGTTGCTGGGAATCCAGAACATCTGTTCATCAAGCGTCGCCCGCAGGCTTTGCGCGGTGCTGAGCAATTGCTTCTGGTTCAGTTGCAGGGTGATGGATTCATTGAGTACCGCGCTCAGTTCGCGGTTCAGTCGCTCCAGCAGGTCGGCGCGGGTGGTGGCCAGTTCCATCAGGCTTTTGCGCAGCTGCGCCGTGACTTGCTCGGGGGGTTGGGTCGACAGCAGGTTTTCGACGTAGGTGGCCGGATTGCTCAGCAATTCCCGTTGCTGGCTGACTTCGAACTGATACAGGCGAATGTCGGCGATCTGATCGGCGAGGTTGCGGTCGAGCCGCAGGCGCGGCAACGCCTGTTTCTGTTTGTAGAGAATCTTCGAGAGCAGCAGGCTGCCTTTGAGCACGTTGATTTGCTCGTCCAGGGCCGCATCGCTCTGGGTCAGGCTGTCCAGCTGTTGCTTGGTCTGCAGGTTCTGCTGGGTGACTTCGTTCAGGCGGTCGGTGCTTTTGAGCAGGTAGTCCGAGAGCTTCAGGTTGGTAGCGCTTTCGGTGGCCAGCAGGCTGCTGCCGCCGGCCTTCTGCGCTTCGATGGATTGCTGGGTGACCGTTTCCTGGGACAGAGCCAGACGCTTCTGGTTGATCAGGGTCTGCAGTTCCTGGATTTCCTGATCCAGGCGGTCGGATCGCTCCGATAACAGGTCATGCTGGCTGTTGCCGAGGTCTTGCAATTGGGTATTGCCGGCCAGTTCCTGGCGCCGCAGCGGGATCAGGGCGTTCAGCGCTGCAAGCTCGGCATTGAGCTGGTCGCGTTGCTCGGCGCTCAAGGTCTTGCCGGCGTCCTTGCCGTTCTTGAGGATGGTGTTGATCTGCTGGATGCGCGTCTGGCTGCTGGAAATCTCCGCCTGGGCACGCTCGGGGCGGGTCTGGGCGGTGATGATCAGGCTGTTGGCATCGGCCAGGGCCTTTTGCAGGTCGCTTTGCTGGGTGGAGCGCTCGGTGAGCAACTGTTCAAGCTGCTGGATCGGTTCTTTGGCGAAACGCTGCGCCACCGGCGCCACGGTACTGGCCTTGAGGCGGGTCAGTTCACGCTGGTTCTCGATCGTCTGTTTGGGCGCACTGTTCAATTGCTGTTTGAGTGCGGCCAGTTTCTGCTCGTAGTCACGCTTGTTGTTGAGCTGGTTCAGCGTGCTTTGCAGAACGGTTTGCAGGGCCTTCTGATCGGCTTCCGGCAGTTTGCGGTCGGCGATCTTGTCCAGGCTCGCCTGCACGGCTTCGCTGGAAGGCGGTTCGGCCGCTTGCAAAGTACTGACAGAGAGACTCAAGCCCAATAGGGCGATGGCGAAAATGGAGCGCAGGTTAGGCATAAAGACCGGTCAAGCAAGTGATAGTGGAAGCAGTTTAGAGGAAGAGTCCGGGACCCGGGCGACTTCCTTCGGGGAATCTGACGCCCACTTTGCCGATCTTGTTCCCGTCCATGACTGCCACGGTCCAAATGGTGTTGTTCCATTCCACCTGGTCGCCTACCACCGGCGCGCCGCCGACCTTCTGGGCAATGAAGTGGCCCAGGGACATGTCCGGATCGATTCCTTCGACCTTCAGGCCATAGAGGGCCGCAACCGCGGCCAGCTGGGCGTCTCCTTCGAGTACGAAGTCGCCGAAGAAGCGTAGATCGAGGCCCCGTTGTGGCGCCTGGCTGAAGAGTTTTCCGAGGGCCGGCAGGTTGTGTTCATGGCCGATAACACACAGCAAATCATCGACTTCCAGCACCGTACTACCCGACGGATGGAGCAATTGTTGACCGCGAAAGAGGGCGGCGATACGAGTGCCCTCGGGCATTTTCAGCTCGCGCAGGGGCGAGCCGATGCACCATTTTTCCGCGCCGAGGCGATAGACGAACAGCTCCCACTCGCTGGTGACGTGCACTTCCAGGGCCGAGCGGGAGATGGGGGCAGGCTCCGGGGGCACCGTCACCTTCAGCAGCTTGGCGACCCACGGCAGGCTCGTACCCTGAACCAGCAGCGACACCAGCACGATAAAGAAGGCGAGGTTGAAGTACAGCTGGGCGTTGGGCAGGCCGGCCATCAGCGGGAACACCGCGAGAATGATCGGGACCGCGCCGCGCAGGCCGACCCAGGAAATGAACGCTTTCTCGCGACCATGGAACGCTTTGAACGGCAGCAGGCCAACCATCACCGACAGTGGCCGGGCAAACAGAATCATCCAGAGTGCCAGTGCCAGTGCCGGCAGGGCAATCGGCAGCAAGTCGTGGGGTGTGACCAGTAGGCCCAGCACCAGGAACATGCCGATCTGCGCCAACCACGCCATGCCGTCGAGCATGTGCAGAATGCCGTGACGGCTGCGCACCGGGCGGTTGCCGATCACCAGGCCGCAGATGTATACCGCCAGGAAGCCGCTGCCGTGCAGGGCGTTGGTCAGGGCAAATACCACCAGGCCACCGGCAATCACCAGGATCGGATACAGGCCGGTGGCCAGGTTGATGCGATTGACCAGTTGCAGCATGAGCCAGCCACCGCCCAAGCCAATGACGCCACCGATACCGAACTCGCGCAGCAGATGGGTCAACAGGCTCCAGTGCAGACCGGTCTGGCCGCTGGCGAGCATGTCGATCAGGGTGACGGTGAGGAACACCGCCATCGGGTCGTTGCTGCCGGATTCGATTTCAAGGCTGGCGGTTACCCGTTCGTTCAGGCCTTTGCCGCCCAATAGCGAGAACACCGCCGCGGCGTCGGTGGAGCCGACGATGGCGCCGATCAGCAGGCCCTGAATCAGGTTCAGGTTGAACAGCCACGCGGCCGCCATGCCGGTCAGCCCGGTGGTAATCAGTACCCCGACCGTGGCCAGGGACAACGCCGGCCATAACGCCACGCGGAAACTCGACACCCGGGTGCGCAAGCCGCCGTCGAGCAGGATCACCGCCAGCGCGAGGTTGCCGACCAGATAAGCCGTGGGGTAATTATCGAAAATAATGCCAGCGCCATCGACACCGGCCGCCATACCGACGGCCAGGATGATCACCAGAATCGGGATACCGAGGCGGGACGAAAGTGAGCTCACCAGAATACTCGCACCTACCAGCAACGCGCCGATCAAGAACAGGCTGTTGATGGTCGTCGCATTCAAAGGCAGTACTCCAGAAAGCTGAAAGGCGGGCGCAAACTGACCATGCAGTCTGCGTGCCAGCGATTCTAACCTGTTGAATTGCGTCGCTGTCAAAAAAGGTTTTGAGGGCGCCTGCCCAGGTGCTGTCTCTATGATTGGCTTACTGTTGCGTCGATGAAAGATCCATTCGAGCGGGGCATTGGTTTTCCGCCCCGGACTTAAATTGAGTTGGATTTTTAATTGGCAAAGGTCAATAGGCTTTCAAGGATGAGGCGACTGTCTTGTTAGATCTTTGAGTCCGCTTTTGATAAGTGCTGGCAGATTGTTTACTACGATGTGTCAGGACCATCCAGAATCGACGATATCTCCCAGGCGTACGAGGCCTGTCACCGAAATGACCATCATTGATTTAGCGCTTTCAACTTTTACGAGAATATTGCTCTGGTTGTTGTGAGGTAAGTAATCCAGAAATGCATCGCCTGGGTTCTTGAAATCAGAGATGTCCGAAAGATTAAAATTCAATGAGCTCACTCCGGCATTTTTTAGGGCTATTGACATGTCGATGCGGTCTTTACCAGTTTCGAAGTTAGAGATGTATTGAGGTTTTCTGGACACCTCGAGAAATTCGACGATGCCATAGGTGACGCCGCCTCTATCGTTTGATGTCAAGGTAATGCCAGGGCTTGTTGCGGTAGCAGTGTGCTGTGGAGCGGGGTCTGCAGTTACTGAAGTAGGAGGGGTGAAGTTTTTTTGATTGTCTATCATGATGAGTCAACTCTCGTTGGGTATGTAAATAAAGTTTTTTTGATGAGTTTTTAGTTTGATCCGCTATTCGGCGGTGAATAAATTATTCCATAGTCTTAATTGTCATTGCGAGCGCGGGTTTTATTCGAGGTGTTTCTTGGTTGTTTTATTGTGTTGGTGGGTGGTTTGAATACTTATTTAAGTTTGTCGGGGCTTGTCTGAAGTGCAGAGTTCTTCAGTGTGCTATTTTCTTTATATTGAATTGGCGTTGTGACGTCGAATAGAGGTAAGTTGGATAGGGTGAAATGAGGGTGTGGGTATATTTATTGATTTCGTTGTCCGCCGTGGCGTCCCGTTCGATTTCATTGTTCTGCCGGGTCAGAGAGGCCAAATGGAGGGAGGCGGAAATCCGCAGCAGGGGTGTCGCACAAACGCCACGGCGACGAAGTGCAGGAACCAGATCGGGCAAATACAGTCTCTACAGTTCGCGAGAAAGGTCACTCGTCAGCAAAATCAAGGCTTTGCGCCTGTATAACCCTGGCATCCAGGGTGACTTTTCTTTATCGTACGCGCCCTTTGAAAAAGCCCGGAAAATCAAAATGTTGGAAGCATCCCTAAGCCAATTGGAACAACTGGTCAGCGACCTGGTGCAACAGAACCAGAACCTGACCGCGGAACTGGCCCAGGCCAAAGATGAAAACGAAAGCCTGCAACTGAGCCTGATGGAACACGAAGAGAAGCAAGGCGCCACGGCGGCTCGCATCCAGGCCCTGGTTGAGCGCGTCAGCGCAGGTCCTGTCAGCGCATGAGTTACAACGCCGCAGGGGTAAAAGTCGTCTCGATCCTGGGGGAGGACTATTCGATCAAGGCACCGGTCGGGGAAGAACAGACCCTGCTGGACGCTGCGATGATGTTGAAGGCAGCCCTGGCCGAAACCAAGAGGAAGTACCCGACGCTGATCGGTGACCGACTGCTGGTGCTGGCGGCGATGAATCTGTGCTCCCAGCAGATCGAAATGCAAAAGCAGCACAAGCTCGAACTCGACCGTTACCAAGAGCAAGTCAGCGCCACGGTTGAAGTGATCTCCAAGACGATCAATCAGGCCTGATCGGCTTTGCGCACAACCAAAGAATAGATTGTCGGTTTGTTTGTATACAATCGGCACGGCTGTTGCAGTGTTTCAGCCTCTTATTCTTTGGGGGTGCTCCATGCAGTTCTGGCGACGCAGTATTCAATGGCAATTGATCCTGAGTATGGGCAGCGCCTTGCTGGTCAGTATTCTGATCGTGGTGGGCATCTATACCCTGGTGGTTAACCGCCTCGCCCAGAGCTATCTGGTCGAGCAAGCCTTGCCGTCGAGCATCGAAGCGATGCGCAACGACATCGAACGCATCCTTGTCCAACCGCTCACCGCCGCCAAGGACATCGCCAGCAACAGCATGGTGCGCGACTGGCTGGCCGGGGGGGAAGACCGTGCCCAGGCTGGCACGTTCACTACCTATCTCGAAGGTGTTCGCGCCGAGCACAAAGCCTTTACCGCGATTATTGTCGGCACCGCGTCCAATCATTACTTCACCGAAAAAGGCCTGGACCGGACCCTCAGTCGTTCCAATCCGAAAGACGCCTGGTTCTACTCGTTCCTCGACAGCAACCAGCCGCGCACTCTCAACATCGATAACGACACAGCCACCGGAGAATTGGCGCTTTTCATCGACTTCAAAGTCGAGCAGGCCGGTAAAGTCGTGGGCGTTGCCGGGCTTGGCTTGAGCATGAACGAGCTCTCGGAGCTGATCCACAACTTCAGCTTCGGAGAGCGCGGCAAGGTCTATCTCGTGCGTTCCGACGGTTTGATCCAGGTGCATCCCGAGGCGCAATTCAGCGGCAAACGCACTTTGACCGAGCAGATTGGTGCTACGGCGGCACAATCGGTGATGAGTCAAAAAGCTGCCACCAGCAGCGGCTTCCAGCGTGACGGTGAAGACTTCCTCGCGTTAAGCCTGCCATTGCGTGATCTCGGCTGGACCCTGGTGGCCGAAGTGCCGCAATCGCAGATCTACGCCGAAGCCCGCCGCGCCATGTGGATGAGCAGTGGCATCGGCCTGGCGGTGGCGATTGTGTGCTTGCTGCTGGTGGTGTTGCTGGCCCGTGGGTTGGTACGACCGATTCGTCAGGTAACAGCGGCACTGGTTGCCATTGGTAGCGGTGGTGGCGATTTGACCCGCCGGTTAGATTCCAGTCGCGCCGATGAGCTGGGCGATCTGGCTCGCGGTTTCAATCGGTTCCTGGATAGCCAGCGCGACATGATCGGCGAAGTACTGACCACCAGCGAGCGACTGCGCACCGCTGTCGGTCAGGTTGCACGGGTCGTGGATAACACCGCTGAACGCTCCGGTCGCCAACAGGAAATGACCGACATGGTCGCAACTGCGGTTCACGAAATGGGCCTGACCGTTCAGGAAATCGCCCAAAATGCCGGCAATGCGGCGGTCGCGTCGCAAACGGCTCGGGATGAGGCGATGCAGGCACGGGAAGTGGTGGGTGGCTCGATCCGGCATATTGAAAGCATGTCCGACGAAATCGGTGTCGCCGCCAGCGCTGTGGGTGAATTGGCGCATCAGGTGGCGTCGATCGACCAGGTGCTGGCGGTGATCCGCGGGATTTCCGAGCAGACCAACCTGCTGGCGCTCAACGCTGCCATCGAAGCGGCGCGGGCCGGGGATATGGGGCGTGGGTTTGCCGTGGTTGCCGATGAAGTGCGCACCCTGGCGCGGCGTACGCAGTCGTCCACCGATGAAATCCAGCAGATGATCGGCAGCCTCAAGCAAGGTGCGGAAAACGCGGTGTCGTCGATGCATTCCGGGCAAGCCGCGACGGGCACGGGTGTCGAGTCGAGCCAGCGTACCGGCGCCTCGTTGACCGCGATTACTGGGCAAGTGGAACGCATCAGCGACATGAACCATCAGGTGGCGGCGGCGACGGAAGAGCAATCGGCGGTGACTGAAGAAATCAATCGCAACGTGCAGGGGATTTCCGATCTGGCCCGGGCGACGGCGGGGGAGGTCAGAGCCTGTCGGGATGATTGTCAGACGTTGCAGCGGTTGGCGGATGATCTGGCGCGGCAGATGGGTGGGTTCAAGCTGAAGTGATGTGTTGGTAGTGCTGACGCCATCGCGAGCAGGCTCGCTCCCACAGGGTTTGGGTGTTGAACACAGGATTTGTGATCAACAGAGATACCTGTAGGAGCGAGCCTGCTCGCGATTGGATTTCAGCTACACCATAGATCCGGGATCAGAACCACTCATCCTGCATCCCCAGGCAAACATCATCCCGAGCTTCAAGAATCGCCAGCTCATGGTGGCAACCCGGCACTTCCCAGGTCAGGAAGTAGCGCGCCGCCTGTAGCTTGCCTTTATAGAAGCTCACATCCGCCGCATCGCCCTTGGCCAGGCCTTCCTCGGCGCGAATCGCCTGTTCCAGCCAGCGCCAGCCAATCACCGTGTGCCCGAACACCTTCAGGTACAGCGCCGAATTCGCCAGGCTGCTGTTGACCTTGCCTTGTGCCAGATCAGTCAGCAGGCCGATGGTCACGGTTTGCAGGCGCGCCACCAGTTTTTCCAGCGATTCACGCAGCGGTGTCAATGAATCAAACGCCTGTGCTCGCTCTCCAGTGGCAGCGATCAGACGAATCAGCTGCTTGAGCCCCGCGCCACCGTTCTGTGCCAGTTTGCGGCCCAGCAGGTCCAGCGACTGAATGCCGTGGGTGCCTTCGTGGATCGGGTTCAGGCGGTTGTCGCGGTAGTACTGCTCCACCGGGTATTCGCGGGTGTAGCCGTGGCCGCCGAGGATCTGGATCGCCAGTTCGTTGGCCTTCAGGCAGAACTCCGACGGCCAGGATTTGACGATCGGCGTCAGCAGGTCCAGCAATTCATGGGCCTGCTTGCGCTCGGCTTCGGTCGCAAGCGTCGTTGTGTCATCGAATAGCCGCGCCGCGTACAGGCCGAGGTCGAACGAGCCTTCGACGTAAGCCTTTTGCGTCAACAGCATGCGTTTCACGTCAGCGTGCTGAATGATCGCCACCGGCGCGGTGTTCGGGTCCTTGCTGTCCGGCACGCGGCCCTGCGGACGCTCGCGGGCGTATTCCAGCGAATACAGATAGCCCGCGTAACCAAGCATCACCGCACCCATGCCGACGCCGATCCGTGCTTCGTTCATCATCTGGAACATGTAGCTCAAGCCATGGTGCGGCTTGCCCACCAGATAGCCGACGCACTCGCCGTTATCGCCGAAGTTCAGCGCGGTGGACGTGGTGCCACGCCAGCCCATCTTGTGGAACAGCCCGGCCAGCAACACGTCGTTGCGCTTGCCGAGACTGCCGTCGTCGTTGACCAGGAACTTGGGCACGATGAACAGCGAAATGCCCTTCACCCCGGCCGGCGCATCCGGCAGCTTGGCCAGCACCATATGCACGATGTTTTCCGACAGCGAGTGATCGCCACCGGAAATGAAGATCTTGTTGCCCTTGAGGCGATAGGTGCCGTCGGACGCAGGTTCCGCGCGGGTACGAATATCCGACAGCGATGAGCCCGCGTGGGGTTCGGTCAGGGCCATGGTGCCGAAGAAACGGCCATCGATCATCGGCTGCAGGAAGCGGCGCTTCTGCTCATCGGTGCCGAAGCTTTCGATCAGGTTCGCCGCGCCCATGGTCAGGAACGGATACGACGTCGAAGCCGCGTTAGCCGATTGAAAGTGCGCGAAGCAGGCCTGGGACAGCAGCGTAGGAAGCTGCATGCCGCCAGCGTCGAAACTGCGCGCGGCGTTGAGGAAGCCGGCTTCGAGGAAGGCATCCACCGCCGGTTTCACTTCCGGAATCAGAATCGCCTGGCCGTTCTCGTAGCGCGGCTCGTTCTCGTCGCCCTTGCGATTGTGCGGGGCGAAGAACTTCTCGGCGATGCTGCGGGCGGTGCCAATGGCCGCATCGAAGGTTTCGCGGTTGTGCTCGGCGAAACGCTCACGCTGGGTCAGGCCCTCGGCATCAAGGACTTCATACAGCTCGAAAGCCAGATTACGGGAGCTGAGCAACGTCTCGGACATGGCGGCCTACCTTTTGTTGGAATGGGCCGAGTCTAGTCTTGTGAATTTATGCTGAATAGCATGATTGATGAGCGTGATGGTGGGGCAGAGCAGCGACTTAGCAGGCACCACAAAACAAATGTGGGAGCGGGCTTGCTCGCGAAGAGGCCGGCACATTCAACATCTATGTTGAATGACACACCGCCTTCGCGAGCAAGCCCGCTCCCACAGGGTTTTTGTATTTCAGGCGCCCATTACGGGCGCCTGATTTGTTGCGGTTTAGCCGATGGTCATCAGGCTGGCATTACCACCCGCCGCCGCAGTGTTAACGCTCAACGCACGCTCAATCACCAAACGTTCCAGCGCAATGTTGGTTTCGCCTTGCGACAGACCCTGAACCCCGACGATGGCGCCGGCACGCTTGGCAACCTGCTGGCACACCGCACGCAACTGGTCGGAGTGGCCATGATGCACAACTGCATCAAACACCACTTCGTCCTTGTTCCAGTCGGAAACCAGCTTGATGCGTGCCTGAATGTCCTTCGGCAGGCGTGCGAACAAGGCTTTGGTCATGTCAGCTTCCGGCCACACCGCTGAACCACCGACAGCCAATACCGCCGCCAGTTGAGTCAGCAGGTCGCCTTCGACTTCCGTCAGGCACAGCACGTGTTCCCGTGGCAGGATCGCGTAGCTGTTGCGCTCGCCAGTCGGGCCAGCCAGTACGCGGGTGATGCCGCTTTGCGATTGCGCGGCGAACTGCACGCACAGGGTGCTCAGGTCGGCGAACTTGTGGCTGTCGGCCCAGGCTTTCAGGGCAGTCAGCGGCTTGCTCATGGCATCGCGCAGACGAACGTCCGGTGCTGCGGCAGCATCACCGCGAGCGAAGGATTGTTCGATCGCATCCGCAGGGCGGGTCGACAACAGGCGGTACAGGTACAGCGGGCCGCCGGCTTTCGGGCCGGTACCCGACAGGCCTTCGCCGCCGAACGGTTGAACACCGACCACGGCACCCACAATGTTGCGGTTGACGTAGACGTTACCGGCGTTGACGTTGTCGATCACCTTGGCGATGGTCTCGTCGATGCGGGTGTGCACGCCCAGGGTCAGGCCGTAGCCGGAAGCGTTGATCTGGCCGATCAGTTGATCGATGTCCTTGCGCTTGTAGCGAACCACGTGCAGCACCGGGCCGAAGATCTCACGCTGCAACTCGTCGAAGCTTTCCAGTTCGATCAGCGTCGGCATCACGAAGGTGCCGCGTTTGACTTCTTCGGCATCGGCGATGGCCACCTGATACACGCTGCGACCTTTGTCGCGCATGGCCTGGATGTGCTTCTCGATGCCGGCCTTGGCTTCGGCGTCGATCACCGGGCCGATGTCCACGGACAGACGCTCAGGGTTGCCGAGACGGCTTTCGGCCATGGCGCCCTTGAGCATTTCGATGACGCGGTCTGCGGAATCTTCCTGTAGGCACAGCACACGCAATGCCGAGCAACGCTGACCGGCGCTGTCGAACGCCGACGAAACCACGTCGATCACGACTTGTTCGGTCAGTGCCGAAGAGTCGACGATCATCGCGTTCTGGCCACCGGTTTCAGCGATCAGCGGGATCGGACGACCCTGGCTGTCCAGGCGACCGGCGATATTGCGTTGCAGCAAGCGCGCGACTTCAGTGGAGCCAGTGAACATCACGCCTTTGACGCGCTCATCACCCACCAGGCCGGCACCGACGGTTTCACCGCGACCCGGCAGCAGTTGCAGCACGCCCTCCGGAATGCCGGCTTCGAGCAGCAGGCGTACGGCCTGAGCCGCGACCAGCGGAGTTTGTTCCGCAGGCTTGGCCAATACCGGGTTACCGGCGGCCAATGCTGCAGCCACTTGACCACTGAAGATCGCCAGCGGGAAGTTCCACGGGCTGATGCACACCACTGGGCCCAGCGGACGGTGAGCGTCATTGGTGAAGTCGTTGCGTGCCTGCACCGCGTAATAACGCAGGAAGTCCACGGCTTCACGCACTTCGGCGATGGCGTTGGCGAAGGTCTTGCCGGCTTCGCGAGCCAACAGGCCCATCAGCGGCTGGATCTCGGCTTCCATCAAATCAGCAGCACGCTCCAGAATCGCGGCGCGCTCGGCTGGCGGGGTGGCCTGCCAGATCGGCGCAGCGTTGAGGGCGCACTGGATCGCGTTGTCGACGTCTTCGACGGTCGCTTCCTGCACATGGCCGACCACATCACGCAGATCGGATGGGTTCAAGACCGGTGCCGGCGCTTCGCTGCTGGAGGCGCAACCGAGCATCGGCGCCGCTTTCCAGTGGTTGTGCGCGGTAGCGAGCAAGGCGCAGGACAGGGACGCCAAACGATGTTCGTTGGCCATGTCGATGCCGCTGGAGTTGGCGCGCTCGGAACCGTACAGGTCACGCGGCAGCGGAATGCGCGGGTGTGGCAGGCCGAAGCCACCTTCCACGGTTGCCATCTGCTCGATGCTGGCTACCGGATCGGCTACCAGTTCCTGGATCGAAATCGACTGATCGGCAATGCGGTTGACGAACGAGGTGTTCGCGCCGTTTTCCAGCAGACGACGCACCAGGTAAGCCAGCAGGGTTTCGTGGGTGCCGACCGGTGCGTACACACGGCACGGACGGTTCAGCTTGCCTTCGGAAACTTTGCCTACAACCTGTTCGTACAGCGGTTCACCCATGCCGTGCAGGCACTGGAACTCGTACTGACCCGGGTAATAGTTCTGACCGGCGATGTGATAAATGGCCGACAGGGTGTGGGCGTTGTGCGTGGCGAACTGCGGGTAGATGACTTCCGGCACCGACAGCAGTTTGCGCGCGCAAGCGATGTAGGACACGTCGGTGTACACCTTGCGGGTGTAGACCGGGTAGCCTTCCAGGCCTTCGACCTGGGCGCGCTTGATTTCGCTGTCCCAGTACGCGCCTTTCACCAGGCGGATCATCAGGCGATGACGGCTGCGGCGAGCCAGGTCGATCACGTAGTCGATCACATACGGGCAACGCTTCTGGTAAGCCTGGATGACGAAACCGATGCCGTTCCAGCCAGTCAGTTGCGGCTCGAAGCACAGGCGCTCGAGCAGATCCAGCGACAGCTCGAGGCGGTCGGCTTCTTCGGCGTCGATGTTCAGGCCGATGTCGTATTGCTTGGCCAGCAGGGTCAGCGACAGCAGGCGCGGGTACAACTCGTCCATCACGCGCTCGTACTGCGCACGGCTGTAGCGCGGGTGCAGGGCGGACAGCTTGATCGAGATGCCCGGGCCTTCATAAATCCCGCGACCGTGGGAGGCTTTGCCGATCGAGTGGATGGCTTGTTCGTACGAGGCCAGGTACTTCTGGGCGTCGTGCTCGGTGAGTGCGGCTTCACCCAGCATGTCGTAGGAATAGCGGAAACCCTTGGTTTCGAACTTGCTGGCGTTGGCCAGGGCTTCGGCGATGGTTTCGCCGGTCACGAACTGCTCGCCCATCAGGCGCATGGCCATGTCGACGCCCTTGCGGATCATCGGCTCGCCGCTCTTGCCGATAATGCGGCTCAGGGACGATGTCAGGCCGGCTTCGTTGTGGGTCGACACCAGTTTGCCGGTCAGCAGCAAGCCCCAGGTGGCGGCGTTGACGAACAACGACGGGCTGTTGCCCAGGTGCGGCTGCCAGTTGCCGGTGCTGATCTTGTCGCGGATCAGCGCATCGCGGGTGCCTTTGTCCGGGATGCGCAGCAGCGCTTCGGCCAGGCACATCAGCGCCACGCCTTCCTGGGACGACAGGGAGAACTCCTGCAGCAGGCCCTGAACGATACCGGCACGGCCGCCGGCGCTCTTCTGGTTGCGCAGTTTTTCAGCAATCGAGGTGGCGAGTTTGTTGGTGGCGTCGCACATCGGTGCCGGTAGGCGCGCCTGCTCGATCAGCATCGGCACGACTTCTGGCTCAGGGCGACGGTAAGCGGCGGTGATCGATGCGCGCAGTACCGATTGCGGCAGGATGCTTTCGGCGAATTCGAGGAAGCACTGGTGGGCGTGATCCAGAGGCGCGTCGACGCTGTCGTCGGAATCCTTGGTCAAACCGCTCAGCTCGGTCAGGGTTGCACCACCCTCGAGTTTTTCCAGGTAATTGAAGATTGCCTGCTTGATCAGCCAGTGCGGCGTGCGATCAATCGAGGTCGCGGCGGCCTTGAGGCGTTCGCGGGTCGGGTCGTCAAGTTTGACCCCAAGGGTGGTGGTAGCCATGTTTTTATCCTCATGTTTGCCACGACTGCGTGGCATCAGCTGGCGGCAAGATTAGCCGTGCGACTGTTGAGGTGCAACCGGGTGCAACCCTTTTTTTGTCGGAATATTACGCAGCTCGTCAGGAAATAAATTCTGGTACGGCTTTGCTGCATTTGCTTGGTGCTTTTTCAGAGAGTTAACACTCGTTTTTGCTCCGAAAAGGAGCAAAAAACGATTTTTAACGTTTATTTCCGCCTAGGTGCAACTTATTCCCAAGAAACTGGTTGCACCTTATTTGCTTTGTTGAATAGCATTCGCGCCCAAGGTGCAACCCGGACAAAATCCGGGTGCTCCGGCTGATGGCTTTCCTGGGGAAACATCAGTCATAAATGCGCGGGAATCCGGATCGTCTGTCAAACGTATGCGTTTGCGAGCGGTTCACCAGCCGCCGCTACATAAAAACAAAGCCAGGGCGTAACTTAATGAGCGTAAGCAATCCAACCCTGATCACGTTCGTGATCTACATCGCAGCAATGGTGCTGATCGGCTTGATGGCCTATCGCTCCACCAACAACCTTTCCGACTACATTCTGGGCGGCCGTAGCCTGGGCAGCGTCGTGACTGCACTGTCCGCCGGTGCCTCCGACATGAGCGGCTGGTTGTTGATGGGTTTGCCCGGCGCGATCTACATGTCCGGCCTTTCCGAAAGCTGGATCGCCATCGGCCTGATCGTCGGCGCCTACCTGAACTGGCTGTTCGTCGCCGGCCGTCTGCGTGTACAGACCGAGCACAACGGTGATGCACTGACCCTGCCGGACTACTTCGCCAGCCGTTTCGAAGACAAAAGCGGTCTGCTGCGGATCATCTCTGCGGTCGTGATCCTGGTGTTCTTCACCATCTACTGCGCTTCTGGCATCGTGGCCGGTGCCCGTCTGTTCGAAAGCACCTTCGGCATGTCCTACGAGACGGCGCTGTGGGCCGGTGCTGCGGCGACGATTGCCTACACCTTCATCGGCGGATTCCTGGCCGTGAGCTGGACCGATACCGTACAAGCCACCCTGATGATCTTCGCGTTGATCCTGACGCCGGTTATCGTGCTGCTGGCCACTGGCGGCGTCGACACCACTTTCCTGGCCATCGAAGCGCAAGATCCAAGCAACTTCGACATGCTCAAGGGCACCACTTTCATCGGCATCATCTCGCTGATGGGCTGGGGTCTGGGCTACTTCGGCCAGCCGCACATCCTGGCGCGTTTCATGGCTGCCGATTCGGTTAAATCGATCGCCAAGGCCCGTCGCATCTCCATGACCTGGATGATCCTGTGCCTGGGCGGTACCGTGGCTGTCGGCTTCTTCGGTATCGCCTACTTCTCGGCGCACCCGGACATGGCTGGCGCAGTCTCCGAGAACCACGAGCGTGTGTTCATCGAGCTGGCCAAGATCCTCTTCAATCCATGGATCGCGGGTATCCTGCTGTCGGCCATCCTGGCTGCGGTGATGAGCACCCTGAGCTGCCAGTTGCTGGTGTGCTCGAGCGCCCTGACCGAAGACTTCTACAAGACCTTCCTGCGTAAATCCGCCTCCCAGGTTGAACTGGTGTGGGTCGGTCGTGCCATGGTGCTGTTGATTGCTCTGATTGCTATCGCACTGGCGGCCAACCCGGAAAACCGTGTACTGGGTCTGGTGAGCTACGCCTGGGCTGGTTTCGGTGCCGCATTCGGTCCGGTCGTGCTGATCTCCGTGATCTGGAAAGACATGACCCGCAACGGCGCACTGGCCGGTATCCTGGTCGGTGCGATCACCGTGATCGTCTGGAAACACTTCGAATTGCTGGGCCTGTACGAAATCATCCCTGGTTTCATCTTCGCCAGCCTGGCGATCTACTTCGTCAGCAAAATGGGCACGCCGACTGCTGGCATGTTCCAGCGTTTTGCGGCTGCTGAGAATGATTATCGTCTGAACAAGTAATCGATTGAAGTCATCCCGTCGCGGATGAAAGAGCGGCTCGCAGCCTTTGGGTGCGAGCCGTTTTTTTTGCGTTCACTTTGGTTCCTATTTCCTCTTCGTAACCCTTTTCTACAGGGCTTGTAGGAGGTTTCCTGATTTGCCCAGATGCCTTGAATTACCTCTCTGCTCACGTACTTTGCGCTAGCCCGACTCATTTCCGAACCGGGATAACTCATCGTATACAACGGCGCATTTCCCCAAGGGATGGGGCGCCAGTTGAAAGGGATATCAAGACATGGCTATCGGGCATTACATTGGGCTAGGTGACAAAACTGACTGCGGCGGTACCGTTCTGGAGGGGGACCACACATTCAATTTCGGTCTCATCCATGCTCGTGAGGGTGATCTGGTCAGTTGCGGAAAAGACAAGAAGAGCTACCGGATCATCGGCGGCGTCTCTCACGTCCTGAGCGAGGGTCGACGAGTGGCTGGCACGCTGGACAGTTTCAGTGGTTGCCCTTGTCGAGCCAAACTGCTCCCTTCGAATTTCGAGGGGAGTTATGTCAATGAACCCCCTGCACCGAAAGCAGCCAGGGCAACCGCTCAATCGGCCGCGACTGCGCCTTCGATGACAGCCTCCAGCAATTCGACCGCGCAGCGTCCATCCAGCTTTACGTCAGTGCCAAGTGCGTCGTCTCGATCACAGCCCACCGGTCTCGACGTTCCGGAACCCGGCTTTTATATCGTGCCCAAAAGCACAACCCGCGAACAACTCGAAGCCTCGCTATTCACCCTGCGCGACCCGGCGGTGATGGGCAAATTCAAACTGCTCAATCCCAATCTGCGCGACGTTAAAGCCGGCTCGATGATCGTGCTGAGCGATCCCAACAACTTCCAGTGCACCCGTGAAGAAGCGCTGCTCATGGATGTGGCGGCCAAGACCAATCAGGTGCTTGAAACGCTTAGCCCGGAAGAGGCTGATTTCATGGTGGAACACCGGGATGCCTTCCAGGCCCTCTTGACATATAGCTCTGGCGCTATTGGCGTCGGCGCAAGTATTTTCAAAAATAATCTGGATAACGTCGGCTATGCCTTGAGGGAAATTGAAGCGTTACAACGTAGAACACTCGAAAGAGATGGGCACCTGCGCTCGCCGACCTTTTTTGTCGAGCGACAGCGTTTGCTTTCAATACTTAACCGCCACATGACGACGCTGACCCGCAAGGGGATTGGTTTTCCTCACCACATCAACTTGAAAAAAATGTTGGGCATATCCAGTCAAAGCCTGGTTCACCACTGGACCCATGCCAGCCCCGGAGGGCAAATACCTGGTCATGCCACTCATCTTGAAGGTGTAGCGAAGGCTTCAAAATACGTCCAGTACGGCGGTTGGTTAGGGACTGCCGTCGGCGGAGGAGCTTCTGCTGCGAAGGTTCAGGATGTGTGTGCTGCGGGAAATAGCGAAGCGTGTAGACGAATCCGGCTTACTGAGTCAGGCAGTTTCACGGTAGGAGTGGCTGCTGGCATGGCCACAGGCAGGATCTTAACCGCGCCGGTAGTAGGAGGCCTGTGCGTTGCTCTGGGAGTTCCAACAGGCGGCTTTTTAACGCTTGCTTGCAGTATCGTTGCGGCGGGCGCTGGCTCGTATGCGGGGGGTACGTTGGGAGAAATGAGTGGCGAGTTCATAGGCGAAGTGATTTACGAGTCGACGAAATGACTACTGCCGAAATGATTGCTGGCGGCTTGTGCGGCTTGGCGTTTGTATTCGTACTTGTCGGCAACTGTTTCGCATTACACTTGGGCTATACGAAAAGAGAATTATTATTGGAGCATTTCAAGAATAGCTCTCCAAGCATATCTAATGCTGTACGCATACATAAAGGTTATTGGGGTAGGCTTCAGCTCGTGGGAAGCGCTTGTATGGTTCTTACTTTTCCAGATTTTTTCATCAGGCACGACGTTCTAAGTGTTCAGGACTTTGAAGATTTTCCCCGTCCACTAAGATGGAAGTTAGTCGTGTTGCAATGGAGTGTTATCGCTTCATTCACTGCTATGGCCTTACTGGTCGCGTTATGGAAATCAGGAGCGCTGAAATAGCTGGCTAAGACGCGATAACGCCGCGGTTGCCTAGCGCCGGCTTTGCGCGATTAGCATGTAGTATTCTGGTCGTTGGAGTTAGTTCTTATGCTGGAGGAGAAATTGGTGGTGCATTTGGCGAAATGGTCGGAGAACAGATTTACGAGGCAGTGAAGTGATTACAGCTAAACTAATCATCGGCGGTTTGGGTGGCGTGGTCATTATCTGCCAATTCATCTGCATTGGAGTAGCTTTGTATCTGAGCTATACGAAGGGTGACTTGATGTCGTCGCACTTCAAAAGTAGCTCGTCTCTGCTGGCTTTCGGGATATATAAGAGTACGAGTCTTCATGGCAGATTGCTGTTGGTAGGAAGCATTTCTAGCATTCTTACGTTTCCAGGGTTCTTCCTTATGCGAGGTCTAGCCAATGCTGAGGATATAGATAGCTTCCCCCTCCCGCTTAAGCGCAAGCTTGTAATGTTGCAATGGAGCTTTATTGGGCTTGTAGTTTCAATGATATTGCTTGTCGTGATAGGGAAAGCGGATCTCCTCCATTAGTCGAAAAGTTGGCAGCCGACCTGGTGGCGTGCCCATTATTTACACCCGTTCGCTGCTCGGCCTGAACAGATGGATCGAAAATAAATGAAGCCCAGAGTAAAGAAATGCAAAAAATGTGGAGTGCTGGATAGAGACGGCTTATCGCTAATAGAAGGTGGGTGCTGTCTTTCGTGCCGATTAAAAAAATATGAGATGGGAAGCTTTAATATTTTGAAGGAGGCACCACTTCGATTAAAAATCCTACTTGGTGGGGTTTCGTTGATTTTTATAATGCTTTCAATTTACGCAATATATCATCAACATCTACTTTTGCCTGGAGGCGCTCGCCATCAACCATTTTTGGTAGAATTTTCAGGGCGTGGAGTGCTGATGCCGGTGTTTTCATTAACGATGTTTTCGATAAGCTTTTTGTCGTTAATTGTTTCCAATTGCCTTCGGCATTCTAGCGACCATATTTATAAAAAAATAATAAGGTACAGCTTTCACGCTGGTTGGATTTTGTATTTAGTTTCGATATTCTTTTTTCGGAAATAATCAGGCAGCCAACAGCTGGCGATTTACAAGCGCATCGCAAGTCGATCGACAAGGTTCTCCCTTTGCGCCATTCAGCCTCAAATTAATTTGATAAATTGTAGCTGTTACGGCTTTTTCGGGTGAGGTCCTAGGACGTTTCCTTCAAAACCTAGCGGTTTTCATGAAGTGGTGCGATGCGAGTGCCGTCGATAGTCTTTGGCAGCCACTGACAACTCAGTGGTGGGGTGTAGGAACCTCTCAAGGCCGATGGGAAGCACTTAGCGTCAATACTTGGTTTGTGGTCGTTTACATGCGCCCGTAAGATCAGTTGCGGCAGCTATGTGCGGGCACGCTTCGGCGTGGTCGGGTTTTCCCAAAGGTCTCGATATTCCTACCCCGCGCTTAGCTGCCACCCTAGCCTGTAGGAAGGCTGATGGCAGCTCCGATTCATCTTTGGGAGCTACTAATGAAAACAATTCACCCCGATCCACCCTACGAAAAACCAATCCCCCATCCCGACAACCGCTTCATGGCATTGACCAGCAACTGCACCGATATGCCTACCCTGTTCGTCGACACCCACGCGCCACTCGACATCCTCACCGACGCCGCCAACTACAGAATTCGCGCAGTCACCCAAGTGCTTGAGAACCTGTCCATGCGCGGTTCGATCGAGTGCGAGTCGTTCATCCTCAGCGACTTTGCCTTGCTCTGCGCCATTTCGTTGCGCGATGGCTGTGATGTGCTGGAAGTGGTTGGGCGGCGGTTGCGAGCGCGGCCTTCAGCGGGGGCGTAGGCGACTCCCATGGATTGAACTCTTTCATGTAAGAAACGGTTCGCAGCTTGATAGTGCGGGCCGTTTTTTTGCAGCCCAGGTCCGAAACAGGCATTGGTCCTCCAATTTCCGTGGTCCTTTTCAGTATTGGTCGTGAGACATTTCCTGATTTTCCCGGCCATCTTGAGTTTCCTCTCTGTCCACGTACTTTGCGTTAAGCCACTCCTCCAGAGCCGGCTTATCGATCGTTAACAGTGGTGCGCTTCCCATGACTGGGGCGCCAGTAGAGAGGGAGATCAGCAATGGCAAAGGGACATTTCATTCGCAAAGACGACGAGACGACCTGCGGTGGCAAGGTTCTGGATGGCGCTACAAACGTCATGATGTTTGGCATCGCCCATGCTCGTGTGGGGGATCCGGTTTCCTGTGGCAAGGACAATAAAACCTACGTCATCGAGGGCGGCGTTTCATACATCAAGAGTCACGGAAGGTTGGTGGCGGGCTCGCTGGACAGCTACAGCAGCTGTCCCTGTAAAGCCGGGCTGATTCCATCGTTTTTTAAGGGTACCTACGAGTCCAGCCGCAGTGCTGCGCCGCACGCCATGCGGAGCGCCACTCCACAGGCGACACCAACCGCCGCCAACAACCCGGTAGCCTCACGATCTTCCAGCTTCGCGCCTGCGCCAAACCATCCCCTGCCAACGCGTGAAAGCAGCATGCAGGCAGCAGAGCCTGGCTTCTACATCGTGCCCAAAAGCACCACCCGCGAACAACTCGAGGCCTCGCTGTTCACCCTGCGCGACCCGGCGGTGATGGGTAAATTCAAGCTGCTGAATCCCAATCGGCGCGACGTCAAAGCCGGCTCGCTGATCGTGCTGAGCGATCCCAATAATTTCCAGTGCACCCGTGAAGAAGCGCTGCTCATGGAGGTGGCGGCTAAAACTAATCAAATACTGGAAACGCTTACCCCGGAAGAGGCGGATTTCATGGTGCAACACCGGGATGCCATTCAGACGATCTTGGGCTTCGGTTCTGGCGCTATTGGCGTCGGCGCGAGCATCTTTAAGAACAACCTGGATAACGTCGATAAAATCTTGCGTGAAATGGAAACTCTGCATCAACGTTTCTTCCTGCGCGACGGACATCTGAACTCACCGGCGTTTCGGGCCGAACGACAAAAGCTGCTGGCGCAACTCGATAGTCACCTGACAAGCCTGACGCGCAAAGGCATCGGTTTCCCACATCACCCCAATTTGAACCGTGCAATGTTCCTATCTCCCCCCAGTCTGGTTCACCGCTGGACGGAAGCCGGCGGTGTGGGGCAGATGCCGGGGTATGCGACTCACCTTGAAGGTGTGGCCAGGGCATCCAATTATCTGAAGTACGGTGGCTGGGTTGGCACTGCCATTGGTGGTGGGGCGTCGGCTATGAAGGTTCAGGATGTGTGTAATGCAGGGAATACCGAAGCTTGCGAGCGGGTTAAGTTTACTGAAACGGGGAGTTTTGTTGGGGGGATTGGTGGCGGCGTGTTCGCTGGAGCGATAAGCGCTCACATTGTCGGTGGAATCTGCGTGGGGCTTGGAATCCCTACGGGTGGTTTCTCTACGCTAGCTTGTGCCGTTTTAGCAACCGGAGCGACAACCCTTTCAGCAAGCTATGCCGGAGAGAAAGTTGGCGAAACTACAGCCGAAAAAATATATGAGGCTCTTAATTGACCCTGAGCACAGCCGACACGTTATTCCTTGTTTTAGGAGTTATTGATATCTCAGGAATGTTCGCGGGAATTGGCTACATGCTTTTTCTCGCAAACACAAAAATGGATATTCTTCAAAGGTGTTTTAAAAACAGCTGGGGCGTTACGGAGGGGTATGCCTTTGGGTATAGCGGGGTGTGGGGAAGAATAATGATAATTGGTCGTATATCAGGTTATGTGGCCTTCTCTACCTTCTACATTAAGCGCGGACTTCTCAGTCCTGACGATTTAAAAGAGCTACCTGTTCCGTTCAAACAAAAACTAATCGCTTTGCAGTGGGTTGGTATAATTTTGTTGGCTGTTATGTTTGGTCTCGCGTTGCTAGCTGAATTTAATGTTGTTTGATTAGGAGGGGCGCTCCTCTGAAAAAATTAAAAAAGGGAACGGGTTTATTACTGGAGTGAAAATAAATCAGTCCCCTTTCCGGTCCAGCCGCGCCGGTAGTAGGAGGTATGTGCGTTGCCCTGGGAGTTCCAATAGGCGGCTTTTTCGCGCTTGCTTGCAGTATCGTTGCGGCGGGCGCTGGCTCGTATGCGGGGGGGGCATTGGGAGAAATGAGTGGCGAGTTCAAAGGTGAAGTGATTTACGAGTCGACGAAATGACTACCGCAGGACTGGTTATTGGTGGCTTGAGTTGCATCGTGACCGTTAGCCTGTTCATTTGTATTGCTCTTGCTCTTTACTTGGGATATGTCCAAGGCGAAGAAATGACTAAGCATTTCAAAAATAGTTCAGCAAGCATAACTAGCGCTACGCACAGGCACTCAGGCCCTTACGGTAAAATGCAGTTAGTGGGAGGAATCTCTTTTGTTGTTACATTTCCTCGTTTTTTTTGAAGCATGGAATCCTTGATGCTGAAGATATTAGAAACCTCCCTTTGCACCTCAGACGAAAACTTGTAGCGCTGCAATGGGGCTTTATAGGCGTTTTCATCTCTATGGCGCTACTAGCCTGTATAGGGTGGTCAGGAATACTTTATTAACTAACAAATGGGCGAGCGGATTTTCGAGGCCACTCAATGAGTATTAGCGTTGCAGACGCACTATTCCTGGCATCAGGACTAATAGTTTTCGGTGCGGCACTTGTTATTTTTGGGGTTGCGCTGCATTTGGGCTACACCAAGGGAGATGTCCTGTCAGAGCATTTCCAAAACAGTTCTCCACTTATAACTGTCTCTGCGCGTATTGACGCAGGGCTTAGAGGTAAGACTCGGCTGGTTTATTCAATATCTAGCGTCGTTACGTTTCCCCGATTTTTTTTGAAGCGCGGTATGGTCACTGCTGAAGATCTCGACAATTTTCCCCATGACCTCAGGCGAAAACTCGTAGTGCTGCAATGGACTCTTCTAGGGGTTGTATCTGGCATGGTGCTACTTGGCCTGATAGCGATGTCTGGGATAATCAGGTAACTGACCAATAAAAAATGGGCACTCAATCTAGTTGGTGTGCCCATTCTTCATGCCACTCCATTCTCGTCAGGCGGGTTGGAAATTTTCTGGACAAGGTCCTAGGACGTTTCCTTCAAAACCTAGCGGTTTTCATGAAGTGGTGCGAAGTGAGTTCCGTCGATAGTCTTTGGCGGTCACTGACAATTCAGTGGTGGGGTGTAGGAACCCTTCAATACCGATGGGAAGCACTTAGCGTCAATGCTTGGTTTGCGGTCGTTTACATGCGTCCGTAAGATCAGTTGCGGCGGCTATGCGCGGGCACGCTTCGGCGTGGTCGAGTTTTCCCAAAGGTCTCGATATTCCTACCCCGCGCTTAGCTGCCACCCTAGCCTGTAGGAAGGCTGATGGCAGCTCCGATTCATCTTTGGGAGCTACTAATGAAAACAATTCACCCGGACCCACCCTACGAAAAACCAATCCCCCATCCCGACAACCGCTTCATGGCATTGACCAGCAACTGCACCGATATGCCTACCCTGTTCGTCGACACCCACGCGCCACTCGACATCCTCACCGACGCCGCCAACTACAGAATTCGCGCAGTCACCCAAGTGCTAGAGAACCTGTCCATGCGCGGTTCGATCGAGTGCGAGTCGTTCATCCTCAGCGACTTTGCCTTGCTCTGCGCCATTTCGTTGCGCGATGGCTGTGATGTGCTGGAAGTGGTTGGGCGGCGGTTGCGGGCGCGGCCTTCGGCGTAGCGCAGAGGGCTTTCGTGGCGAGGGAGCTTGCTCCCGTTCAACTGCGAAGCAGTTGTAGAACAGGTGGAGTGAAGCGTGTCAGACCAGACCGGGGTTCAGGTTTTGGGGCCGCTTCGCAGCCCAGCGGGAGCAAGCTCCCTCGCCACAGGGGGTGGTTACGGCCACTCAGCTGCGAACCCCTGACTTGCCGGCCGGTAAAAGGTAAACTTCCCGGCCTTCGCAGGAGCAGCCATGAATTATCGTCACGCCTTCCATGCCGGCAATCACGCCGATGTGTTCAAACACCTGACCTTGACCCGCCTCATCGCCCTGATGTCGCGCAAGGAGCAGCCGTTTGCCTATCTCGACACCCACGCTGGCATCGGTCTGTATGACCTTCAGGGTGATCAGGCCAACCGTACCGGCGAGTACCTGGAAGGCATTGCGCGTTTGTGGGATCAGCCGGATCTGCCGATCCTGACCGCTGATTACATGCAAGTGCTGCACGAGATGAACCCGGATGGCCAGTTGCGCTATTACCCGGGGTCACCGGAGCTGGCACGACGCCTGACTCGTCCGCAAGACCGCGTGTTGCTCAACGAGAAACACCCGGAAGACGGCTTGCTGCTCAAGGACAACATGGCCGGTGATCGCCGGGTCAAGGTGCACCTGGGTGAAGGCTGGCATGTGCCGCGAGCCTTGCTGCCGGTGCCGGAGAAGCGTGCGGTGATGCTGATCGATCCGCCGTTCGAGAAGCTCGACGAGATGCAGCGCTGTGCCGCGTCGTTGAAGGAAGCGATTGGCCGGATGCGCCAGACAGTGGCGGCGATCTGGTACCCGGTGAAGGATCAGCGCGCGCTGCGCCGCTTCTATCAGGACCTGGCCGGTACCGGTGCGCCGAAGTTGTTGCGGGTGGAGTTGCTGGTGCATCCGCTGGATACGCCCAACAGCCTGAACGGTTCCGGGCTGGCGATTGCCAATCCGCCGTGGGGGTTGGAGGAAGAGTTGCGTGAGTTGCTGCCGTGGCTGTCCCAGAAGCTGGGGCAGACCCAGGGTGGGTGGCAGATGGATTGGTTGATTGCCGAGAGTTGATCAGCAATCAACAACCTGTGGCGAGGGAGCTTGCTCCCGCTGGGGTGCGAAGCACCCCTAAAAACCGGTAACTGCGTTCTTTCAGTAAGAACCGGTTCTCCGGTTCTCCGGTTTTGCGATTGCTGCGCAACCGAGCGGGAGCAAGCTCCCTCGCCACAGTTCAGGGTTAGTTACCCGCCAGGCTCGGTGGCATGCACACGCCGGTACCGCCAATGCCGCAATAGCCTTCCGGGTTTTTCGCCAGGTATTGCTGGTGATACGTCTCGGCAAAGTAGACGGTCGGGGCCTGGTCGATTTCGGTGCTGATTTCACCGAGACCGGCCTTGGATAGCTCGGCCTGGTAGGTTTCCTTGCTCTTGAGCGCCGCGTCCAGTTGTTCCTGGCTAGTGGCGTAGATCACCGAACGGTACTGGGTGCCGATGTCATTGCCCTGGCGCATGCCTTGCGTCGGGTTGTGCAGTTCCCAGAACATCGCCAGCAGTTCTTCGTAGCTGACCTTGGCCTTGTCATACACCACCAGCACCACTTCGGAGTGGCCGGTCAGGCCCGAGCAGACCTCTTCGTAGGTCGGGTTCGGCGTGTAGCCGCCGGCGTAGCCGACCACGGTGCTGACCACGCCTTCACGCTGCCAGAAGCGGCGTTCCGCACCCCAGAAGCAGCCGAGGCCGAAGATTGCGAAGTCGACATCTTCGAAGAACGGGCCGAGCAAGGGGGTGTCTTTAAATACAAAGTGCTTTTCAGGCAGGGGCATCGCGGTTTCGCGGCCGGGCAGGGCTTGTTCTTTAGTCGGGAGCACGTTTTTGTTCACCAGGATTTCCGAGCGCAGAACCATGATCAGTCCTCTCAGTCAGGATAATTAGACAGGCAAGCAGTTTGCCCGAGAGTTGGATCGCTGTCAGGCGATTGGACCACGCGGGTAGCGTTTGAGCTTGTCGATCAGTTCATTGCCCGGGATCGGACGGTCGAACAGGTAGCCCTGGCCGACGTCGCAGCGGTGACGGCGCAGGAACGACAACTGCTCGGCGGTTTCGATGCCTTCAGCCACGACCTTGAGTTTCAGGTTGTGGGCCATGGCGATCACCGCTGAGGTGATTTCCATGTCGTCCTGGTTGTCCGGGATTTCGTGGATGAAGCTTCGATCGATCTTGATGATGTCGATGGGGAATTTTTTCAAGTAACTGAGCGACGAGTAACCGGTGCCGAAGTCGTCCATGGCCAGGGTCAGGCCCAGGCGCTTGAGCTGGTCGAGCTGCAAGTGGGTGTCTTCGGTGGCTTCCAGCAGCAGGCCTTCCGTCAGCTCCAGCTCCAGCAATTGAGCTGGCAGGGCTTCTTCCTTGAGGATGTTGGCAATGGAGGCCACCAGGTCCGGATCGGAGAACTGCTTGGGCGACAGGTTGATCGCCACTTGCAGGTTGCCCAGGCCGGCGGCGGTCAGCGCTTTGCTCATGCGGCAAGCCTGGCGGGCGATCCATTTGCCGATCGGAATGATCAGCCCGGTTTCTTCGGCGACGCTGATGAACTGATCCGGGCGGATCATGCCCTTTTCCGGATGGTCCCAGCGCAGCAGGGCTTCCATCCCCAATAGGCGACCGCTGCGCAGGCACAGTTTTGGCTGGTAGAACACGTCGAGTTCGTTCTGGGTCAGGGCGCGGCGCAGGTTGTTTTCGACGAACAGCTTGTAGCTGGCCTCGGCGTTCAGCGCTTCGGTAAATACTTGCACCTGGTGTTTGCCGTTGGCCTTGGCCTTGTGCAGCGCCAACCCGGCGTTGCGCATCAGGGTTTGCGGGTCGCGCCCGTGCAGCGGCGCGCAGGCCAGGCCGACGGAGCCGGTGACGCTGATCAACTGATTGTCGACGAACATCGGTTTGTCGAGGGTCGCCAACAACTGGTTGGCCACTTGCTGGCCTACCGTGAGGTCGCTGTTGTCCAGCAACACGGCGAATTCGTTACTGGCGAATCGCGCCAGGCTGCCGCTCGGGATCAGGCTGTTGCGCAGGCGCCGGGCCAGGCTGATCAGCAGTTTGTCGCCGGTCTGGTGGCCGAGGCTGTCGTTGATCCGCTTGAAGTTGTCGATGTCCACCAGCAACAGGCTGATCGGCGCGTCGCTGTCCCGGGCGAAGCGTTCATCGAGGTTGCGAATGAACGCCGGGCGGTTGCCGAGATTGGTCAGGTTGTCGGTGTAGGCCAGGCGCTCGATGCGCTGCTGAGCGAGCTTGGTCTGGGTGATGTCTTCGTAGATGCCGATGTAGTGGGTCAGCTCGCGGTTGTCGCCGTAAACCTTGGAGATCGACAACTGGCCCCAGTAGGGTTCGAGGTTTTTCCGGCGGCTCTTGAACTCGCCCTGCCAACTGTTGCTCTTGGCCAGCGCCGAAGGCGCGTCGAACAGCAGTTCGCTGAGGTTCTCCAGGGCCGGCAGTTCTGACAGGCGCTGACCGTGCACTTCTTCGGTGGAATATTGGGTGATCGCGGTGAAGCTCGGGTTGACGTATTCCACCACGCCGTCGCAGTTGACCAGCAAAAAGGCGTTGGCACTTTGTTCGACCGCACGCTGGAACAGGTGCAGGGCGCTGGTGGCGGTTCGCCGGTTGTGGTTACTGATGACCTGGGCAAACTGGTCCGCCAGCTCTCCGGCGAAGGCGATTTCATCCGACTGCCAGGCGCGGGTCGCACCGGTCTGCTCCAGGCACAAAACGCCGACCACCTGGCCATCGACGCGGATACTGGCGTCGAGCATCGCGTTGACGTCGCGCGGGCGCAGGCTTTCGGCCATCTCCCGGGTGCGCGGGTCGCGCATGGCGTTATGGGCGTCGATGGCGCGGCCGGTGTGCAAGGCGTCGAGGTAATCGGGGAACACGCTGACGTCGATTGGCTGCGGCAGCAGGTATTCCTGAGTCGTGCGGTGATAGGCCGAGATCGGCACCAGCATCGAGCCTTCGAGGTGCCACAGGCTGGCGCAGTCGATTTCGTAGATGTCGCAGGCGCTGCGGGTGATCAGCTCGGCGGCTTCGCGCAAGGAGTTGTTGCTGCTGTAGCGTTGACGGGTGAGGAGCAGGATCAGGTCCTGCTGGGCACGCACCCGGTCCAGATGCAGCAGTTGTTCCTGCTGGGCACGCTGATTGAGTTCCAGGGCGATTTGCAGGCGCGAGTTCTGGGTTTCCAGATCCAGGGCCGGTTGCAGCGGGTCATCCTCGAACAGGCCGTCGATGACCAGCAGATAGCCGCGCAACAGGTGGCGATTGTGTTGTTTGTAGGCTTCGCCCAGTTCCAGCAGATTCAGGGAACCAGAGGCGGTGTGCAGGGTGTAGCGGATCAGGTAATGCGTGCTTTCGCTCAGTTGCTGCTGGATCGCGTCGTGCAGTTCATAGCGCGCTTGCGGCTCCATCAGGCTGGCGTACGGCGAGCCCACCAGCGCGCACAGCTCAACGGCGGGCAGGCCGAACTGGCGTTCGCAATTGGGATCAAGAAACAGCAGTGCCCAGCTGGGTTCATTTAGCCGTTCGAAACGCAGCATGCCGAGCCGCGAGGGCACAGGCAACTGCGTCACTACCTCGGCCACCATACGGCTGGCGGCATCGGGTTGGCTTTTCATGGAGGGAAACTCGCTTCGAATATGCTGAACGCGCTGGGCTCTCGCCCTCTTGACTGTTGCCTGCGGCAAGGTTGCATCATTGCGACACCGACTGACAAGAGAGATGAAGGCCAAGTGCTATAAGAATATGTCGGCAGGCACGAAGATTTCTGCAGTTCCCGGCTGAAAGTATTGTTATTGATCAGATCGCAGCCTTGGGGGGCGTCCCGAAGGCTGTGATTTTTTGCCATCAGCGCAAATTAATGCCTGTCGATTGCAGCAACTTGCCATCCCGATCGTGGTAATTCACCTGAATGTGTTCTGCATCGATGACCAGGTGCGCGAAGTTATCCTGACTGATGACTTTGCCGGTCAATTCCTGTCGATATTCGCCTGCGGCGTTGCGTGCCAACGGCCGGTCGAGGATAAAGCTGGATTGACTGGCATAGGGCAGCAGTTTGATGTTGCACAATGGCGACGACACGATGGTGTGCACCTCAAAGTCCGGGTCTTCGCTGTGGGTCAGTCGACTGGTCAAGGAGCCGTGGACGTCACCGGAAACGAAAATGACATTCTTCAGCCGGTGCGAACGAATGGTCTCCAGCAACCGCAGACGTTGCCCGGGAAAACCGGCCCAGGCGTCATCCCCGTTGTGTTTGGCGTCGGGATAGAGCATCACGCTGGTGACCACCAACTTGACCCGGGCGGGGCTGTGGATCAGCCATTGGCACAAGGCATATTCCTGCTCAACATCAAGGATGTGTCGATCATCGGCGGACAGATTACGCTGGGTACGGCTATCGGTGACGAACCATTCGATATCGCCATCGGTGAACTGATACCAATAGTGCTTTGGATGCCGGCTGATCCGTCCATCGGCAAGTAATTCAAATGCCGGGCTGTGGCTGGCTTGATATAACTCATAAGCAGTGATGGCGTTTTTATATAGAACATCATCGCCTGATCTTTTCTTGGTCGGCCAGTTATCTTCAATTTCGTGATCGTCGAGGATCATGTAAGTCGATACATTGGCCATTAACCTGGAAATATGCGGCTGGGAGAAAGCTACACGGTATTTTGCGAGTATTTTCTGATATTCGCGGTCAGGCGCGAAAAAATTCAAATCGTCGACATAGATCTGATCGCCAGTCATCAACATCGCGCTGACCGGCGGGTCGGCTTGCTGTGCCAGTTGTGTAATCGAGGCAAATATCCGGTCACCCAGATGTGGCGCCGACGGGATACCGGCGGTCATCCGCAAGTAACGACATGAGCCAACGAAATAGGCTCGTGGCGTTCCGATCGTGCCGGATCGGGTGCGCAAGCGATAGAGTTCTTGCGGCCATTGCAGCGGCAGTTCTTGCAGCGAATCCACAGAGTGCCCGGCACTCGTGGTGCTGAACCTGCCGGCCTGGTATTCGTATTCGGTATCGGCCGCCAGGTTATTGAGAACAATGACATCGGACATGTCCTGCAGGCTTGTCAGCCTTACAAAGATACTTTTAAGCCATTGTTCATGCCCGGACTGCCGATAACGGATGCCGGCAAATACGGGTGCATCTTTTTGCGCTTCGCCGCGCACAAAGATACGCGCGTGATCAGTTGTAGTGTGCCCAACTATTGGGCCGACAGAGAGTTTTAGCATGTTCGAATCCATTCGAATAATGAACTAATCAACCAGTGGCTTTAAAAGTTGCCAGCGTAGTTTTGGGCGTTAAGGCTAAGTGTTTGCAGGCGGGAAAATGTCGGGCAAAAAGGGATGGGGTGTGTGGGGCAATCAAACCAGGCATGTAGGACATTGCCTGCGTTTCGTGCAGGCAAAAAAAGCCCCGCCAAATTGGCGGGGTTGAGGTACGAGCGTGGCGCTCGGAAACGTGGAACGCGATCGGCCCTCCGGTGAAGGAGGGCCGGTCGGTGTTACAGGAGCATGGTGCGGATGTCGCCCAGCAGATCGCTCAGACGCTTGGTGAAGCGTGCAGCAGCGGCGCCGTTGATCACACGGTGATCGTAGGACAGCGACAGCGGCAGCATCAGTTTCGGCTGGAAGGCTTTGCCGTCCCAGACTGGCTGGATGGTTGCCTTGGAAACACCGAGGATCGCCACTTCCGGCGCGTTGACGATCGGCGTGAAGCCGGTGCCGCCAATGTGGCCGAGGCTGGAAATGGTGAAGCAGGCGCCTTGCATCTCGTCCGACGAGAGCTTCTTGGTCCGGGCTTTTTCAGCCAGGGAAGCAGCCTCGGCGGCCAGTTGCAGCAGACTCTTCTGGTCGACGTTCTTGATGACCGGTACCAGCAGGCCATCCGGGGTGTCGACGGCGAAGCCGATGTTCACGTATTTCTTGCGGATGATCGCTTTGCCGCTTGGCGCCAGCGAGCTGTTGAAGTCCGGCAGTTCCTTGAGCAGGTGCGCGCAGGTCTTGAGCAGCAACGGCAGGATGGTCAGCTTGACGCCAGCCTTCTCTGCAACGGCTTTCTGGGCAACACGGAACGCTTCGAGTTCGGTGATATCCGCCGAGTCGAATTGCGTCACGTGCGGCACGTTCAGCCAGCTGCGGTGCAGGTTGGCGGCGCCGACCTGCATCAGGCGGGTCATCGGCACTTCTTCGATTTCACCGAAGCGGCTGAAGTCCACGACCGGAATCGGCGGGATGCCCGCGCCACCGGTTGCGCCAGCAGCAGCGGCCGGTGCTTCCTTGGCCTTCTGCATCATGGCCTTGACGTAAACCTGCACGTCTTCTTTCAGGATGCGACCGTGCGGACCGCTGGCACCCACTGCGTTCAGCTCGACGCCGAATTCGCGGGCCAGTTGACGCACGGCAGGGCCGGCGTGAACTTTCGCGCCAGGCTTGGCTGGTGCGGCGACCGGGGCAGAAGCAGGTGCAGCGGCGGCAGGAGCAGCAGCGGCTGGAGCAGGTGCGCTCGGAGCAGCAGCGGCAGGTGCCGGAGCAGCGGCCGGAGCGGCGCCTTTGACTTTCAGCTTGAGGATCAGGTCGCCGGTACCGACTTCGTCATCGAGCTTGATGGAAACGCTTTCCACCACGCCAGCGGCAGGCGATGGAATTTCCATGCTCGCCTTGTCGGATTCCAGGGTGATCAGCGACTGGTCGGCCACAACGGTGTCGCCGGCCTTGACCAGGACTTCGATGATCTTGGCCTTGCCCGCCGAACCGATGTCCGGAACGTGGATGTCCTGAACGCTGTCGGCAACCGGTGCAGCCGGAGCTGCTGCAGGAGCAGGCGCAGCGGCGGCAGCTGGAGCGGCAGCCTGGGCCGGAGCAGCAGCCGGTGCAGCAGCACCTGCCACTTCCAGATCCAGGATCAGGTCGCCGGTGCCGACTTCGTCGTTGAGCTTGACGCTGATGGCCTTGACCACGCCAGCGGCAGGCGACGGGATTTCCATGCTCGCCTTGTCGGATTCCAGGGTGATCAGCGACTGATCAGCTGCGACGGTGTCGCCGACCTTGACCTGGATCTCGATGATCTGGGCCTTGCCCGACGAACCAATGTCCGGCACGTGCACTTGCTGAACGCTGGCGGCAGCCGGCGCAGCAGGAGCAGGGGCGGCGGCAGGTGCAGCAGCCGGTTTGGCTTCAGCCTTGGCCGCCGGTGCGGCTGCCGCAGGGGCCGCAGCAGCGGCACCTTCGACTTCCAGCTCCAGCAGTTCGTCGCCTTCTTTCAGGCGATCGCCCAGCTTCACTTTCAGGCTCTTGATGATACCGGCCTTCGGCGCAGGCACTTCCATGCTCGCCTTGTCCGACTCAAGTGTCAGGATGCTCTGGTCGGCTTCGATACGGTCGCCGACCTTCACAAACAGTTCAATTACTTCACCTTCACCGCTGCCGATGTCAGGTACGCGAATGAGTTCGCTCACAGAATCTCTCCTCAGCAGTCCAGTGGGTTGCGTTTTTCCGGGTTGATACCGAACTTGGCGATGGCTTCGGCCACAACCTTAGGTTCGATGTCACCACGGTCAGCCAGTGCTTCCAGGGCTGCCAACACCACGAAATGACGGTCGACTTCGAAGAAATGACGCAGTTTCTTGCGGCTGTCGCTGCGGCCGAAACCGTCGGTGCCCAGGACTTTGAATTCCTTGGACGGTACCCACTGACGGATCTGCTCGGCGAACAGTTTCATGTAGTCGGTCGATGCGATGACCGGACCTTTACGGCCGTTCAGGCACTCTTCGACGTAGCTCAGCTTAGGCTTCTGGCCAGGGTGCAGACGGTTGGTGCGCTCAACGGCCAGGCCGTCGCGACGCAGTTCGTTGAAGCTGGTAACGCTCCACACGTCGGCGCCGACGTTGAACTCTTCACGCAGGATTTTCGCCGCTTCACGGACTTCACGCAGGATGGTGCCAGAGCCCATCAGCTGAACGTGGTGCGCCGCTTCGCGGTTGTCTTCTTCGAGCAGGTACATGCCTTTCTTGATGCCTTCCTCGGCACCGGCCGGCATGGCTGGCTGCTGGTACGACTCGTTCATCACAGTGATGTAGTAGAAGACGTCCTGTTGCTCTTCGGTCATCTTCTTCATGCCGTCCTGAATGATCACCGCGAGCTCGTAGCCGTAGGTTGGATCGTAGGTGCGGCAGTTCGGGATGGTCGCGGCCAGCAGGTGGCTGTGACCGTCTTCGTGTTGCAGGCCTTCACCGTTCAGGGTGGTACGGCCGGCGGTGCCGCCGATCAGGAAGCCACGGGTGCGGCTGTCGCCAGCGGCCCAGGCCAGGTCGCCGATACGCTGGAAGCCGAACATCGAGTAGAAGATGTAGAACGGCAGCATCGGCTGGTTGTGGCTGGAGTACGAAGTACCGGCAGCGATGAAGGAGCTCATGGCGCCCGCTTCGTTGATGCCTTCCTCGAGGATCTGGCCCTTCTGGTCTTCCTTGTAGAACATCACCTGGTCTTTATCGACTGGCTCGTAGAGCTGGCCGACGGAGGAGTAGATGCCCAGCTGACGGAACATGCCTTCCATACCGAAAGTACGGGCTTCGTCCGGGATGATCGGCACGATGCGCGGACCGATTTCCTTGTCCTTGACCAGTTGCGCGAGGATCCGCACGAAGGCCATGGTGGTGGAGATTTCGCGGTCGCCCGAGCCGTCCAGGATCGCCTTGAGGGTATCGAGTGGCGGGGTCGGGATGTTGAAGCTCTTGGCGCGACGCTGAGGCACGAAACCGCCCAGTGCGGTACGGCGCTCGCTCAGGTAACGGGCTTCGGCGCTGCCTTCTTCCGGTCTGAAGAACGGCAGGTTTTCCAGTTCGTCGTCCTGGACCGGGATGTCGAAACGATCGCGGAACAACTTCAGGCTGTCGACATCGACCTTCTTGGTGTTGTGCGCGGTGTTCTTCGCTTCGCCGGCGCCGGTGCCATAACCCTTGATGGTCTTGGCCAGGATGACGGTTGGTTGTTCTTTGTGGTTGACCGCTTCGTGGTAGGCCGCATAGACCTTGTACGGGTCGTGGCCGCCACGGTTGAGCTTCCAGATCTCGTCGTCGGACAGGTCTTCGACCATCGCCTTGAGTTCAGGCGTGTTGAAGAAGTGCTCGCGGACGAACGCGCCGTCTTTGGCTTTGTAGTTCTGGTACTCGCCGTCGATGACTTCGTCCATGCGACGTTGCAGGATGCCGTGGGTGTCCTTGGCCAGCAGCGGGTCCCAGAAACGGCCCCAGATGACTTTGGTCACGTTCCACTGAGCACCGCGGAACACGCCTTCGAGTTCCTGGATGATCTTGCCGTTGCCACGAACCGGGCCGTCGAGGCGCTGCAGGTTGCAGTTGATGACGAAGATCAGGTTGTCCAGCTTCTCGCGGCCAGCCAGGGAGATCGCGCCCAGGGATTCCGGCTCGTCGCACTCGCCATCGCCCAGGAAGCACCAGACTTTCTGCTTGCCGGCAGGAATGAAACCACGGTGTTCCAAGTACTTCATGAAGCGTGCCTGGTAGATCGCCTGGATCGGGCCCAGACCCATGGATACGGTCGGGAACTGCCAGAAGTCAGGCATCAGCCAAGGGTGCGGGTAGGACGACAGGCCCTGACCGTCGACTTCCTGGCGGAAGTTGTTCATCTGGTCTTCGGTGATGCGGCCTTCCATGAATGCACGGGCGTAAACGCCTGGCGAGGTGTGGCCCTGGAAGTAGATCAGGTCGCCGCCGTGTTCTTCGGTCGGGGCCTGGAAGAAGTAGTTGAAGCCGATGTCATACAGGGTCGCACTGGAGGCGAAGCTGGAGATGTGACCGCCGAGGTCAGAATCCTTCAGGTTCGTACGCATTACCATGGCCATCGCGTTCCAGCGTACCAGCGAGCGAATGCGGCGTTCCATGAACAGGTCGCCAGGCATGCGTGCTTCGTGGGTTACCGGGATGGTGTTGCGGTAAGGCGTGGTGATGGCGTAAGGCAACTGCGAACCGCTGCGGGTCGCCAGTTCACCCATACGGGTCATCAGATAGTGAGCACGGTCTTCGCCTTCTTTGTCGAGAACCGATTCCAGGGCGTCCAGCCATTCCTGGGTTTCGACGGGATCGAGGTCTTGCATGGCTTGCTCCAGGGCGGAAAGGCTTCCAGAATCGGTTGCCTGAGTTTGCGACTGGCCTTGTGGGCAGACGATATAAATTCTTGGATTGCCGATAGGTTGTTCCGGCGGCGTGTAGTTTTACTACAAATCTTCCGGCATTTCAGCCCGGCTAATGTATATACGAGTAGTAAAACTACAGGAGAGCGGCTTGTGGCCCCCGGCTGCGTTGTGAGAATAATCGTTAAGGTTGGTCTTTTTCCAACTACAAAAGGTAAAGGCTTGATGCTGGCTGCCAAAATTAAAGAAATTTCAGCTATTTCTAACTTTTGTTCGACACTCCCTCAGGTAGTGGGTTTTCGAAAACCACTACATGCAGTCCGTTGTACGCCGATCAAGGATAGACCATGAGCCTCCCTTCGCTTGCCGAACTGCCCGCCATTCTCCTGCCGTTTGTCACCCGCGCCGAGCAGTCGTTCCGGGCTGCCGTCGCCGCTCTGGACGATGCCCACGGGCTGTCTGCCTGGACGCCAGAACGCTGGGCGCAATTTGCCCGCGTCACCGCCGCCAGCGATTTCGTGATTGAACAGTGTGTTCGTGACCCTTTGATGTTGCTGGAGCTGGTGCAGTCCGGCGAACTGGACCGCCGTTTCGCCCCCGGTGAGTTGTGCGGGCAGATCGCGGCCGCCGCGAACGTGGCCGAGACCGACGATCTGCTTGGCCGCGCCTTGCGCCGCCAGCGTGCACGCCATCAAGTGCGGATCATCTGGCGCGACCTGACCCGCCAGGCCGATTTGATCCAGACCTGCCGCGACCTTTCGGACATGGCGGATGCCAGCATCGATCAGGCCTATCAATGGTTGTATGTGCGGCATTGCCAGCAGTTCGGCGTGCCGACCGGGCGGCGCAGCGGCGAGCCGCAGCAAATGGTCATTCTCGGCATGGGCAAGCTCGGTGCCGTGGAGTTGAACCTGTCGTCGGACATCGACCTGATTTTCGCCTATCCCGAGGGTGGCGAAACCGTCGGCGTGAAACGCCCGCTGGATAACCAGGAGTTCTTCATTCGTCTGGGTCAGCGGCTGATCAAGGCCCTGGACCCGATGACCGTCGACGGCTTTGTATTCCGCGTCGACATGCGCTTGCGTCCCTACGGTTCGGCGGGCGCACTGGTGCTGAGTTTCAACGCGCTGGAGCAGTATTACCAGGACCAGGGTCGCGACTGGGAACGCTACGCGATGATCAAGTCGCGCGTGGTGGCCGGCGATCAGGTGGCCGGGGCGCAACTGCAAGACATGCTGCGGCCATTCGTTTACCGGCGTTACCTGGACTTTTCGGCCATCGAAGCGCTGCGCACCATGAAGCAGCTGATCCAGCAGGAAGTGCGGCGCAAGGGCATGGCTGACAATATCAAGCTCGGCTCCGGCGGTATTCGCGAAGTCGAGTTCATTGCTCAGGCGTTCCAGCTGATCCACGGCGGCCGCGATTTGAGCTTGCAGCAGCGCCCACTATTAAAGGTGCTGAGCACGCTGGAAGGTCAGGGTTACCTGCCGCCGGCCGTGATCAGCGAGCTGCGTGAAGGTTACGAATTCCTGCGTTACACCGAACACGCGATTCAGGCGATTGCCGATCGCCAGACGCAAATGTTGCCCGATGGCGAGCAGGATCAGGCGCGCATTGCCTTTATGCTGGGTTTCGCTAACTGGACGGCGTTCCACGAACAACTGATGTATTGGCGCGGCCGCGTGGCCTGGCACTTCGGGCAGGTGATCGCCGATCCCGATGAAGAGGAGGGCGCCGAAAGCGAAGTGGTGGTCGGCGGTGAGTGGTTGCCGCTGTGGGAAGAGGCCCAGGACGATGAGGTCGCTTGCCGCCAGCTGGAGGAGGGTGGTTTCAAGGATGCCCCCAAAGCCTTGAAAGCCCTGGCCGGCTTGCGCAGCAGCCCGCAATTGAGGGCGATGCAGCGTCTGGGTCGCGAACGTCTCGATGCTTTTATTCCGCGTTTGCTGGCGCAGGCCGTGGAACATGACAATCCGGACCTGGTACTTGAACGGGTGCTGCCGCTGGTCGAAGCCGTGGCCCGTCGTTCCGCGTACCTGGTGCTGTTGACCGAGAACCCCAGTGCGTTGCGGCGCTTGCTGACGCTGTGCGCGGCGAGCCCGTGGATCGCCGAGCAAATCACCCGCTTCCCGCTGCTGCTCGACGAATTGCTCAACGAAGGCCGGCTGTTCAAGCCGCCACTGGCGCCAGAACTGGCGGCAGAGTTGCGCGAGCGCCTGACACGGATTCCCGAGGATGACCTCGAACAGCAAATGGAAGCCCTGCGCCACTTCAAACTGGCGCACCGCTTGCGGGTGGCTGCCTCGGAAATCGCCGGCAGCCTGCCGCTGATGAAGGTCAGCGATTACCTGACCTGGCTCGCCGAAGCGATCCTGGAGCAAGTGCTGGCACTGGCCTGGCGCCAGACCGTGGCCAAGTACGGCACGCCGCTGCGCACCGATGGCACTTTGTGCGATCCCGGGTTCATCATTGTCGGTTATGGGAAAGTCGGCGGCCTGGAACTCGGGCATGGTTCGGACCTGGACCTGGTGTTCATCCACGACGGCGATCCGCAGGCTGAAACCGATGGCGTCAAACCCATCGATGGTGCGCAATTTTTCACCCGGCTGGGGCAGCGGATCATTCACTTGCTGACGGCGCAGACCAACTCCGGGCAGCTGTATGAAGTGGACATGCGACTGCGGCCGTCCGGTGCGTCGGGCTTGCTGGTGAGCTCCCTGGGGGCGTTTGCCCGTTATCAGGAGAACGAAGCCTGGACCTGGGAACACCAGGCGCTGGTGCGGGCGCGGGTGTTGGTGGGCAGTCAGGATGTCGGCCAGGCCTTCGAGAAAGTCCGCGCTGCGATATTGGGCAAGACGCGTGATCTGCCGACCCTGCGCCAGGAGGTCAGCGAGATGCGCGCCAAGATGCGCGATAACCTCGGCAGCAAGAGCACGGCGGCCGGCACCGGGGCAAATGCCTTCGAAGCCACAGCGCCGTTCGATATCAAGCAGGACGCCGGAGGTATCGTCGATATTGAATTTATGGTGCAATACGCGGCCCTGGCGTGGTCCGAAACACACCCGCCATTGCTGCGCTGGACGGACAATATCCGCATTCTGGAAGAGCTGGAGCATGAAGGGCTGATGCCCGTCGAGGATGCCAGCCTGTTGCGTGAAGCGTATAAAGCCTATCGCTCCGCCGCCCACCGGCAGGCTTTGCAGAAGGACCCCGGGGTGATACCGGGCGACCAGTTCGCAGACGAACGGCGACAGGTCATGCGGATTTGGCGCGAGCTGGGGCTAAGCTGAAACGCGCCGGTTGGAGCGAAGAGATTCAAATGTGGGAGCGAGCCTGCTCGCGATGAGGTCGTCACATCCAGCATATATGCTGACGGTCAGGCCGCTTTCGCGAGCAGGCTCGCTCCCACGGTAGATCTGCGGTGTTTTGTAGAATTCTCGAGGCGGGGAGGCGTAGGCCTCCCCGGTTCGTTTATGGAAACCACATGAAAATTCTGATCGTTGGGCCCAGTTGGGTCGGTGACATGGTGATGGCGCAGACACTTTTCCAGTGTCTGAAACAACGCCACCCGCAATGCGAAATCGACGTGCTGGCCCCCGAGTGGAGCCGGCCGATTCTTGAGCGCATGCCCGAAGTTCGCCAGGCCTTGAGCTTTCCGCTCGGTCACGGAGTCCTGGAGCTGGCAACGCGTCGGCGCATCGGCAAATCCCTGGCTGGCCAGTACGACCAGGCGATCCTGTTGCCCAATTCCCTGAAGTCGGCGCTGGTGCCGTTCTTTGCCGGCATCCCGAAACGCACCGGCTGGCGTGGCGAGTTCCGCTACGGCCTGCTCAATGACGTACGCACGCTGGACAAGGATCGTTACCCGCTGATGATCGAGCGCTTCATGGCCCTGGCTTACGAGTCGGGCGTTGAATTGCCAAAGCCGTATCCGCGTCCGGCGCTGCAGATCGACCCGGTAACCCGTGAAGCGGCACTGGCCAAGTTCGGCCTGGCCCTCGACCGTCCGGTGTTGGCCTTGTGCCCCGGCGCCGAGTTCGGCGAGTCCAAGCGCTGGCCGTCCGAGCATTACGCCAAAGTGGCCGAAGCGAAGATCCGCGAAGGCTGGCAAGTCTGGCTGTTCGGTTCGAAAAACGATCACGCCGTGGGCGAAGACATCCGCGCGCGGCTGATTCCGGGCCTGCGTGAAGAATCGGTCAACCTCAGCGGCGGCACCTCGCTGGCCGAAGCCATCGACCTGATGTCCTGCGCCGACGCGGTGGTGTCCAACGACTCCGGCCTGATGCACGTTGCCGCCGCCCTGAATCGCCCATTGGTGGCGGTCTACGGCTCGACGTCGCCGGGTTTCACGCCACCGTTGGCCGAGCACGTGGAAATCGTACGCCTGGGCATCGAGTGCAGCCCGTGCTTCGATCGCACCTGCCGTTTCGGCCATTACAACTGTCTGCGCCAGCTCATGCCGCAGGCCGTGAACGAAGCCTTGCAGCGGTTGCAAGGCACTGTGGTCGAGGTCAAATAGCTTGCGGGTTCTGTTGATCAAGACTTCTTCGCTGGGCGACGTCATTCACGCGTTGCCGGCGTTGACCGACGCGGCGCGGGCGATTCCCGGCATCAAATTCGACTGGGTGGTGGAAGAAGGCTTTGCCGAGATCCCGACCTGGCATCCGGCAGTGGGCAAGGTGATTCCGGTGGCGATCCGTCGCTGGCGCAAAAACATCTGGCAGACCATCAAGAGCGGTGAGTGGAAGCGCTTCAAGCAAAGCGTTCGCGCCACCAAATATGACTTGGTGATCGACGCCCAGGGCTTGCTGAAAAGCGCCTGGCTGACCCGTTACGTCAAGGCCCCGGTGGCCGGCCTTGATAAAAACTCGGCGCGCGAGCCCATCGCTGCGCGCTTTTACGATCGACGTCTGGCCGTTGCCCGCGGGCAGCACGCGGTGGAGCGAGTGCGTCAGTTGTTCGCCATCGCGTTGGGCTATGACTTGCCCAACGGCCTGGGCGATTACGGACTGAATATCGAGCGCCTGGTGGAATTGCCGCGCAAGAACCCGTACGTGGTGTTTCTGCATGGCACCACATGGGACACCAAGCACTGGCCCGAAGCCTACTGGCGCGAGCTGACCGAACGGGTCGGCTACCTGGGTGTAGGGGTGAAGCTGCCTTGGGGTAATGCCCTGGAGAAAGCCCGGGCCGAGCGCATCGCTGCCGGTTTCAAACACGCCGAAGTGTTGCCCAAATTGAACCTGGCCGGTGTCGGCAAGGTGCTGGCGGGCGCGCAAGCCTGCGTGGCGGTGGACACCGGCCTGGGCCATCTGGCCGCCGCGCTGGATGTGCCGACGCTGTCGCTGTTCGGCCCGACCAACCCGGGCCTGACCGGCGCCTATGGCAAAGTGCAGATTCACATGGCCAGCGACTTCCCTTGTGCACCGTGCCTGCAAAAGAAATGCACTTACCAACCGACGGCCGAAGATGGCCGTCAGTTTGACCTGAAACGCGAGTGGCCGTTGTGCTTCACGCGTCTGAATCCCGAGCGTGTCGCGAGCCGACTGAGCACGTTGTTAATGGCTGAGGAGCTGCGCTGATGCAATTGGCATTTGTCCTGTACAAATATTTTCCGTTTGGCGGCTTGCAGCGCGATTTCATGCGAATCGCCCTGGAGTGCCAGAAGCGCGGCCATCAGATTCGCGTCTACACGCTGATCTGGGAGGGCGACGTACCGCCGGGTTTCGAAGTGCTGGTGGCGCCGGTCAAGGCGTTCTTCAACCATCGCCGCAACGAGAAGCTCAGCGAGTGGATGGAAGCGGACCTGGCCAAGCGTCCGGTCGACCGCCTGATCGGCTTCAACAAGATGCCGGGCCTGGACGTCTACTACGCCGCCGACGGCTGTTTCGAAGACAAGGCGCAGAACTTGCGCAATTCGCTGTATCGCCGTTGGGGCCGTTATCGCCACTTCGCCGAATACGAGCGGGCGGTGTTCGCCAAGGACGCCAAGACCGAAGTGTTGATGATTTCCGAGGTCCAGCAACCGCTGTTCATCAAGCATTACAACACGCCGCTGGAACGCTTCCACCTGCTGCCACCGGGCATCGCCCAGGACCGTCGCCGACCGGTCGATGCCGATGAAATTCGCGCAGGGTTCCGCGCGGAATTCGACCTCAAGGACGACGAACTGCTGTTGGTGCAGATCGGCTCCGGGTTCAAGACCAAAGGTGTGGACCGCAGCCTCAAGGCATTGGCGGCATTGCCCGCTGATCTGAAGAAGCGCACTCGCCTGTTTGTAATCGGTCAGGACGACCCCAAATTATTCCAGATGCAGAGCGCGACACTGGGGCTTGGCGATAACGTCACGTTCCTCAAGGGGCGTAGCGATATCCCGCGCTTCCTGCTGGGCGCCGATCTGTTGATTCACCCGGCGTACAACGAAAACACCGGCACGGTTTTGCTCGAAGCGCTGGTGGCCGGCTTGCCAGTGCTGGTGAGCGCAGTGTGCGGTTACGCCCATTACATTGCCGAGGCCGACGCGGGCCTGGTGCTGGACGAACCGTTCGATCAGGCACAGCTGACGCAATACCTGACCGGCATGTTGAACGACACTCAAGCAAGGGCGGCCTGGAGCCGCAATGGTCTGGCCTTCGCCGAAACAGCCGACCTCTACAGCATGCCGCAGCACGCGGCCGATGTGATTCTGGCGGAGCACGCTTAAATGAAGTTGATGCTGGCTGAACCGTTCAAGAGCCTCTGGGCCGGACGCGACCCGTTCGCCGAAGTCGAGGGGCTCAAGGGCGAGGTGTACCGCGAGCTGGAAGCGCGCCGGACATTACGCACGGAAGTCGACGGCAACGGGTTTTTCGTGAAAATCCACCGTGGCATCGGCTGGGGCGAAATCTTCAAGAACCTGCTCACTGCCAAGCTTCCTGTACTGGGTGCCGGTCAGGAGTGGCAGGCCATTCAGCGCCTGCAGGAAGCCGGCGTGCCGACCATGACTGCCGTCGCGTATGGCGAGAAGGGCAGCAACCCGGCCGACCAGCACTCGTTCATCGTCACCGAGGAGCTGGCGCCCACGGTCAGCCTCGAAGACTTCAGTATCAACTGGATCAAGCAGCCGCCCGAGCCAAAACTCAAGCGCGCGCTGATCGCCGAAGTCGCACGCATGACCGGCATGATGCACCGCGCCGGGGTCAACCACCGCGACTGCTACATCTGCCATTTCCTGCTGCACACCGACAAGCCGGTGACCGCCGACGACTTCAAGCTTTCGGTGATCGACCTGCACCGCGCCCAGACCCGCCCGGCGATCACCTCGCGCTGGCGTAACAAGGACCTGGCCGCACTGTACTTTTCCGCGCTGGACATCGGCCTGACCCGCCGCGACAAGCTGCGTTTCCTCAAAGGCTATTTCCAGCAGCCGCTGCGTCAGATCCTGATTGAACAGGCGTCTTTGCTGGCATGGCTCGACGGCAAGGCCAACAAGCTCTATGAGCGTAAACAACGATACGGGGATGCGCTCTGATGTCGGGTTGGAAACTGGAACCGGCCTACAGCGACCTGGCCGATGACTTTGGCAGCCTCGAGGCTGTGTTTGCGCTGCAAGGCGAGCGCTTGACCAGTGACCTGCTCTCGGAGGTCATCCGTGTCGAGCGCAATGGCGTCAACTATTACGTCAAACGGTATGTGGGCGCTGGCAAAGGCTTGCGGCGTTACCTGGGCAAGCCTCGGGTGAAGATGGAATGGCAGAACCTCAAGCGCTTCGCCAAGTGGGGCATCCCCACTGCCGAAGTGGTGGCCTGGGGGCTGGAACGACGCGGTGTGGCCTACGCTCGCGGCGCGATGATTACCCGGGAGCTGCCTCGTACCGAAGACTTGTCGGCACTGGCCGAGCGTCGCGACCCGAAACTGTCGGATCGCGCCTGGGTCGATACCGTCAGTCGTCAGCTGGCCGAATACACCCGGACCATGCACGACCACCGCTTCACCCATAATGATTTGAAGTGGCGCAACCTGCTGATCGACGATGAGGCTCGAGTGTTTTTGATCGATTGCCCCAACGGCGATTTCTGGCGCGGTTTCTGGCTCAAGTACCGCATCACCAAGGATCTGGCGTGCCTGGACAAGGTCGCCAAGTATCAACTGTCGGCGACCCAGCGCCTGCGCTTTTACCTGCAATACCGCAACCGGCCCCGGCTCAATGCTGCGGACAAGAAACGCATCCGGCACGTGGTGAGATTTTTCGAGGGGCGCGAATGACTGATTTTCTGGCCGCTGAAGACCGTGCGCTGCTGGAGCGCCATGGCCTCGGCACGTTCGAGGCGCTCTGGGCCAAACAGCTCGATGCGGTGGACGAGCCAAACACCGGTCGCGGCGGCTGGAGCAGCGTGTTTCGGCTGGATCTGGAAGGTCAGGGTTTCTATCTCAAGCGTCAAAGCAACTACCTGACCCGCACCTTGCGCGCACCGTTCGGCGAACCGAGTTTCGCTCGCGAGTTTCGCAACATCTCCCGTTACCGGAAGATGGGGATTCCGGCGCTGGAAGCGGTGTTCTACGGGGAGCGCAAGGTCGATGGTGAAGTCCGGGCGATCCTGTTGACCCGCGCCCTGGATGGTTGGGACGACCTCGAATCGCTGTTACAGCGCTGGGATGAACTGAGCCCTGAGCAGCACTCGGAAATCCTCAAGGCCAGTGGCGAATTGGCCAGGCAACTGCACGCTGCACGCCAGGTGCACGGATGCTTCTATCCCAAGCATATTTTCATGCGCGCCACCGGCAACGGCTATCAGGCTCAATTGATCGATCTGGAAAAGACCCGACCACTGCTGTACGGGCAGCGTGACCGAATCAAGGACTTGGAACCGCTGGCGCGCCGCGCGCCCGAGTGGGGAGAGTCGCAACTGCGGCAATTGCTGGCCGCCTATCTGGATCAACCACAGGACAGCTCGTTGATCGACAGCTGGCTGGGGCGTTTGACGACGCGGCGCAGCCAAAAGGGACCACGCTGATGCGTTTATCCGAGTTGAAGTCCGCCGGCCGCAACCCGGCGTTGCCGCTGAGCGTTTCGCTGGCTGATGCCGCCGGCCCCGCCGAGTTACAACTGCTGAGCCTTTTGCGGGTATTGCCGGGGCAGCGTTATGTCGGTGCCGGTGTCTGGCGTGGCCGACCGGTGTTGGCCAAGTTGCTGGTCGGCAGCAAGGCTGCGCGGCACTTCCAGCGTGAGCTGGACGGCGTGCGTTTGCTTGCCGCTCAAGGATTGACCACGCCGCAGCTGTTGGCCGATGGCCTGAAAGAGGGTGAGGGTGGTTGGCTGCTGTTCGAGTTTCTGGAAGGCGCCGAAAGCCTGGGTGATACCTGGAAGCAGGTTGAGCAGCAGCCCGTGCTGTCCGATGGGCAAGGAGCGGTGCTGGCCGAGGCGTTAGGTGCCATCGGTCAAATGCACCGCAAAGGACTGTGGCAGGAAGACCTGCACCTGGACAACCTGCTGCGTCAGCGTGGTCGTCTGTACTTGATCGACGGCGCCGGGATTTGCTCCGAAACGCCGGGGCAGCCGCTGTCACGGCAGAAGGTCCTGGAGAACCTCGGGGTGTTCTTCGCCCAGTTGCCGAAGTCGATTGAGCCCTTCATTGAAGAGTTGCTGGTGTATTACCTGCTGAGCAACGGCGAACACGCCTTGCCCATGGAGGCGCTGCAGAAGCAGATCGACAAGGTCCGCAGCTGGCGCCTCAAAGACTTCCTGATCAAGGTCGGCCGCGAGTGCACGCTGTTCAGCGTCCAGCGCGGGGCGTTCGGCTTGCAGGCGATTCGCCGCGAGGAAGAAGCGGCCATGCTACCGGTGCTGGAGCAGGCCGATGACTTGCTTGACCAGGGGCATCTGTACAAGACCGGCGGTGCGGCGAGCGTCGGCAAGGTCGAGGTCGATGGCCGCACGCTGGTGATCAAGCGCTACAACATCAAGGGTTTTGCCCACTGGCTCAAGCGTTTCTGGCGCCCGAGCCGAGCCTGGCATTCGTGGCGCGAAGGCAATCGCCTGGCGTTCTTCGGGATTGCCACGCCCAAGCCGCTGGCGTTGCTGGAAAAGCGTTTTCTGTGGCTGCGCAGTCGGGCTTACCTGATCACCGAGTATCTGCCGGGGCCGGACATCATCGAGCGTTTTGCGCCCTATGTTGAACGTGGCGATGCACCGGAAGCCGAGCTGGTGGCGCTGGATCACCTGTTCTCCGAGTTGATTCGCTTACGCATCAGCCACGGCGACTTCAAGGGACATAACCTGTTCTGGCAGCAGGATCGCTGGGCGTTGATCGACCTCGATTCGATGTGCCAGCACGGCTCCCTCGGCAGTTTCGCCCCGGCGTATGCCAGGGATCGCGCGCGGTTCATGCGCAATTGGCCTGAAGGTAGCGCCCTTTATCAGGTCATCGATCAGCGTTTGCCCAAAGACATCTCCAGCGCCGGCTGAATCGGACCTCCGGTCCTTTCGTCGGAACTGCCAGCCGAGAAGGGCGACAGGTTCTTGTGATCCGTCCTACGCGATCTTGGGAAATCATGAACTGTGGCCGAAATCGCCCCGATGCTAGTTTGCCTGACGTTCTCGGAGGTCAGGCTGTGACGATCAAAATGGCAGTTTCAGCGGGTGTTTTATCAGTGTCGCTAATGGGCTGCGGGACCGCCGCCACCGTCCTGCAGGATGAAGCCGAAGCCGCGCAGGGGCTGCGCCGGCAAAAGACCTATTGCCAGTCCATTCCCCGGGTCTACAGCGGCCTCGCTTACGACTTCTGTGTATTAAATGCGCCGCCAGACCCTACGGGTTTCCTTGTACCACTCGTATTGCTGGACTTGGCCGTGTCTGGCGCGCTGGACACCGTTGTCTTGCCGTACACGATTTACCGGCAAAGCGTGGACGGCAATATCCTTGTCTACTGGCGGCCTTCGCGTGGTTAAAAGTAATCTCAACGTCGCCCCCGCAGTTGCTGGCCGCTTGCGGCTAGAGGCTTGCCGCTGCTTTTACGCTATAATCCCGCCCTTTAGCTGTCTCTCGCCCATTGCGAGGGCACATTAATTTTTGAGGCGCTTGCGCCTGCATGCAGACTAAAGAGGCTAGACCCCTGTGGCATTGACGATTCTTGGCCTGTCCGGCGCCCTTAGCCATGATCCTTCCGCAGCCCTGTACATCGACGGCAAGCTGGTCGCGGCGGCTGAAGAGGAACGCTTCGTACGCGATAAACATGCAAAGAACCGCATGCCCTACGAATCGGCAAAATTCTGCCTGGAACAGGCCGGTATCAAGCCGTCCGATGTCGACGTGGTAGCGATCCCATTCGCACCGATCAGCCTGTTCGGCAAGGCCCGCTGGCAGTACGCCAAGCGTTACTGGTACGCCCCGGACCGTGCACTCGACGCGATCCTGATGGGCAATCGTCGCTACAAGCGCTATCGCAACAAGATCGTCTGGTGCCTGGAGCAACTGGGTTTTGATCCGAAGAAGATCAAGATCGAGCCGGTCGAACACCACCTGGCCCACGCCTCCAGCGCTTATCACTGCTCCGGTTTCAAAGAGAAAACCGCGATCCTGGGCATTGACGGCAAGGGCGAGTACGCCACGACCTTCTTCGGTTATGGCGAAAACGGCAAGATCCACAAGATCAAGGAATTCTTCGATCCGGACTCCCTCGGCGGCCTGTACGGCGCGATTACCGAGTTCCTCGGTTTCGATATGCTCGACGGTGAGTTCAAGGTCATGGGCATGGCGCCGTACGGCGACGCCAGCAAATACGATTTCTCGCGCCTGGCTTCGTTCGAAAACGGCGAGCTGGTAATCAACACCGACTACGCCAACGTCATCGGCCTGCGTCGCTACAAAGAGAAGGGCAAGGGTTATTACTTCTCGCCGAAGCTGATCGAGTGGCTGGGTCCCAAGCGCGAAGGCGACATCGCCGACGAGCCTTACATCCACTACGCCGCGAGCATTCAAGCGCTGTTCGAAAAAATTGCGCTGCAGATGATCGACTACTACCTGGGTGACGTGCTCAAGGAAACCGGCAAACTGGCCTACGCCGGTGGCTGTGCGTTGAACGTCAAGCTGAACCAGAAGATCATCGCCCGCGACGACGTCAAAGAGCTGTTCGTACAGCCGGCGTCCGGCGATGCCGGCACCGCGGTCGGCGCGGCAGCCTATGTTTCCCATGCCCGTGGCGTACCAGTCGAGAAGATGGAACACGTCTACCTCGGCCCGTCGTACAGCAACGAAGATGTTATCGCTGCGTGCGCCCGTCACGAGAACAAGCCAACCTGGCGCAAGCTCGACAACATGCCGGAGCAGATCGCCAAGATCATGGTCGACGGCAACCCGGTGGCCTGGTTCCAGGGCCGCATGGAGTTCGGTCCGCGTGCACTGGGTGGTCGCTCGATCATCGGTTGCCCGAGCATTGCGGGCGTGGCTGACCGGATCAACCACCAGATCAAGTTCCGCGAGCGCTGGAGGCCTTTCTGCCCGTCGATGCTCGACACCGTGGCGCCGCAGATGATCAAGATCGATCACCCGGCTCCATTCATGACCTTCACCTTCGAAGTGGCGGAAGAATGGAAAACCCGCGTGCCGGAAGTCGTCCATGAAGACGGCACCTCCCGTGCCCAGGTGCTCAAGCGCGAATACAACCCGCGCTACTACGACATGATGAAAGCGCTGGAAGTGCTCACCGGCAACGGCGTGTCGCTCAACACCTCGCTCAACCGTCGCGGCGAGCCGATGATCTGCTCGCCGACCGACGCCCTGAACATGTTCTTCGGTTCGGATCTACAGTATCTGATCATGGAAGACATCCTGGTGGTCAAAGAGGGCGCGAACGCCTATGACACGTTCGGCTGAACGTCATGTGCTGCAGTTCTGCCACGGCTATGACGGGCCGTTCCTGGACTGCGCACGGCAGTACGCCAGCCTGTTCGCGGGGACCGGTTATCGAGTGACCACGGTGTTTCTCACCGGGGTTGCCGATGCCGAAGTCGCCGCGGGCTGCGCTTCCGATGAAGTGCTGTTCATGGAGTACAGCTCCAAGGCCATTCGCGGCTTGAAGCTGGGAGCCATCGGCGATCTGCGCAAGATCGCCGCGTCGCGCAACTTCAGTTTCTGCATCGCTCACCGCTTCAAGCCGATCTATATCGCCTTGCTCGGTACGTCGTTGCCGGTGATTGGCGTGCATCACGCTTTTGACGATTACAAACGTGGCAGCCGTAAACTGTTCGCGCATATCTTTCGCAGGCGTCTGAGCCTGCTCGGTGTGTCCGACGCGGTGCGCGACGACATGCGCCAATGCCTGCCGAAGTGGCCGGCTTCGCGAATTCAGACCTTGTACAACCGCATCGATGTGGACGCCTTGCAGGCGACCCAGGTGTCGGCTCGCGAGGCCCGGGAAACCCTCGGGCTGGCGGCGGATGCCTGGATCGTCGGCAACGTCGGACGGCTGCATCCGGACAAAGACCAGGCTACGTTGCTGCAGGGTTTCGCCGAGGCGTTGCCGGGGTTGCCGGCCAACAGCCAGCTGGTGATTCTCGGTAAGGGGCGTCTGGAGGAGAACCTCAAGGCTCAGGCCCGGGAGCTGGGTATCGGTGACCGGGTTCTGTTCCTCGGTCAGGTGCCGGATGCGCGCAACTACTTCCGGGCCTTCGATGTGTTCGCCCTGAGTTCCGATCACGAACCGTTCGGCATGGTGCTGCTGGAGGCCATGGCCGCTGGCGTACCCTTGCTCGCCACGGCCTGCGGCGGAGCGAAAGAGGTGGTCGAAAGCGTGGGCATCCTGTTCCCGTTGGGCGATGCCGAGCGTCTGGCCCAGGGGCTGCAACATCTGGCCGGCATGGATGATCAGCAACGCCGGCAGTGTGCCGAGTTGATGCTCGAGCGCTTGCGCGAACGCTTCTCCGATCGCGCAGTGCGCGATGCTTTCTGGCACTTGCCGCACGTTACCGAACTGGCACCGAGGGGCTGATGCTCAACCGATTTCAAGGCTGGCGCGAGCGTGGCTGGGCGGTAGTCGACGCCTCGACTTACGCCGAAACCTGGCAGCGTTATGGCGGCAGTGTCGCGACTCATCCCGTGGTGGTCGAGCGGCTGGCGCAACTGGCCGACATTCCGGTGCGTTACCTGGCTTGGGTACAGGGTGAAGAGGTCAAGGCGGCGATCCCGACCTGGGGCCGCGACCTGGCCTTGTCCAAGGACGTGCTCAAGCGTCGTGGCAAGAAAGGTCTGTTCGATCTGGGCAACGCCGAAATCATCCTGCCGGCCGCTGCCGATACCCAGGCGCCTTTGCGCCATCGCGCGCGGTACCTGTCGGCGCTGAACGAAGGCCGTTTCACTGGCATCAAGTTGCAGACCGAACAACTGGCCATGGCCCGCACACCCGAAGAACTGTCGAAAAAATTTCGCTATAACCAGCGCCGCGAATTGCGCTTGCTGGAAGAGGCCGGTGGCGTGGTGCGGCCGGTGTCCGAATTTTCCAGCTTCGATCTGGCGGCGATTTACTGCGACCTGTTCCAGCGCCGCTGGGGTTTCCCGGCGACGGGTGCCGAACGCATGGCCGAGGTCGTCGAGTTGCTGCGCGAGTTGCTGATCGGTTCGGTGATTTTCCTCAACGATGCGCCGATTGCGATTCAGCTGGTATACCGAGTCGAAACCCCGCAATGGATCAGCGTCGAGTACATCAACGGCGGGGTCGATCCGCAAACCCGTGAGTTCAGCCCCGGCAGCGTGCTGAGTTTCCTCAATACGCAAAGCGCCTGGGAGCATGCCCGGGCGCAAGACAAACCGTTGCGCTTTTCCTTCGGTCGCGCCGACCGTGAATACAAGGATCGCTGGTGCAACCCCGTGCCGGTCTTCACCGTATGAGCCAAGCCATGAGCCGCAAACAGCAACTGCTCAAGCGCCATCGGCGCAATAAACGTATCGGCCTGTTGATTGCGCTGGCGTTGTTGATCGTCATGGGTGTGACGGTGGCGTGGTGGTTGCCGCTGATGCTGGCGGTTCTGGGCTGGATTGCCCACGAAGCCTGGTTTGCCGATCATCTGTTCTACTCACCGAAAGACGATTACCAGTACAGCTTTCCTCCCTACACGCCCCAGCCCAAGGTGCACCTGAGCGGTGAACATTTGCGGCTGGACGAAGGGGTGATGCTGGTCGACGACGCGACGCTGGTGCTGGCCCTGCGGGTGAAAAGCACCTGGCTGGGTCGTTTTCTCGATCCGGTGGTCGAGTTGGCGGGGGGCGAAAACCCTGACCGACAAACCTTCGAACGGGGCGTGAACGGCCTGCGTTACCTCAATCTCAGTGGTCAGGCTCAGGCGCTGTCCCGTGGTGACCTGCGCTTGCGCGGGCGTTTCTGTCGTGTGTTCGGTGAGCCTGTGCTGTGGGCACTGGAACATCCGGATTACCGGCGTCAGCGGGTCATGGTCATCGCGCCCCACGCCGATGACGCCGAACTGGCGGCCTACGGTTTGTACAGTCAGGCCGACGAAACCTGGATCGTCACACTGACAGCGGGTGAAATCGAAGCCGAACACTTTCAGCAGATGGGCCTGAACAAGGTCGATGCGGCCCGCTTGAAGGGTCGTCTGCGCACCTGGGACAGCATCGCGGTGCCACGTTGGGCCGGTGTACCCGAGGCTCACTGCGTACAACTGGGTTATTTCTGCCTGCAACTGGCGAGCATGCAGGCCGCGCCTGCGGTGGCGGCGGGATCGCGGGAAGCGGACCTGGGCGACACCCGGCTGTTCCGTCAGTTGAATCCTTTCACGCTGCCCGGCGATACCGATGGCGCGCCGACCTGGAACAATCTGCTGGCGGATCTGCGTGAGTTGCTGCTGCGGGCCAGGCCCGAGGTCATCGTCCTGCCGCATCCGACCCTCGATCCGCATCCCGATCATATCTGCGCCCAGGCAGCAGTCCTCGAAGCCTTGCAAGGGCTGGACTGGCAGCCGACCACGCTATTGGGCTATGCCAACCATCTGCACGACAACGATCGCTGGCCGATGGGCGATACCGGTGATGGCATCGCCTTGCCGCCCGCCTTCGATTCGTCCCAGCCGATGCAGCCTTATTGCCTGCCGATGCCGCTGGAGCAACAGCGAGACAAAGCCATGGCGTTGGGCATGATGCACGACCTGCAACCGGCGATGCCGTTCAAGCGCCGCTTGCGTCGGTTGATTCAACGGATGTTGACCGGCCGGTTGCCGCCCACCTATGGCCAGAACGAATTCTTTCGCAAGGCAGTCCGGCGCCACGAGCTTTTGTGGTCCCTCAAGCACACACCAGGCAATGTTTCTCAGCGGGGAGAGTTATGAGTCAGCGGTTAAAGGTCCTGCAACTGCAGCCTGACTACAACGTCAAAGCCCATGATTTCGCCGACCTCGCGGAGCAAATCGTCAAGGCCCTGCCCAGTGATCGCTATGAAGTGACCGCCGCGTTTCTGCGCGGCAAACCCGGGCCGGGTGAAGCGGTGAGCCGGGCCGACCGTTCGGTGTACTTCGAGTTTTCCGACAAGTCCCTCAAGGGCATGCGCCTGCGGGCCATGTGGCAGCTGTACAAGTTCTGCCGTCGGGAAAAATTCGATGTGGTGATCTGCAACCGCTTCAAGCCGGTGAACATGATGCTGGCGCTCAACCGCTGGTTGAAAGTGCCGTTGTGCATCGGCATTTCCCACGGCTTTGGCGAGTACGACCGTTTTTATCGGCGCCGCCAGACCCAGCGCCTGATCGATCGTCACTGGCGTTTCGTCGGCGTGTCGCCAGCGGTGAAGCAGTATCTGCTGGACTGTGACTGCGGCTTCACTGACCAGAATACCTACGCCATCACCAATGCCATCGACATCGAGCAAGCCGAAGGCCTGCAACACAGTCGTGAAAAGGCCCGTGAACTGTTGGGCATCGATCCGTCGGTGCGACTGATCGGTGCGTTGGGGCGACTGGTGCCGGTCAAGGGGCATATCTATTTGCTGCAAGCCTTTGCCGCGCTCAAGGACAAATACCCGAATACCCAGTTGGCGATCATTGGTGCCGGCCGCGAAGAATCGCGCCTGGCTGCGGAAATCGACCGCCTCGGCCTCAGCGGTCGCGCGCATTTGCTGGGTTTCAAGGAAATCGCCCTGCAGTACATTCGCGCTTTCGATATCTGGACCATGCCTTCTTTGGCCGAAGGCCTCGGGCTGGCGCTGCTTGAAGGCATGAGCGGGCATTTGCCGGTGATTGCTTCGAACGTGCCGGCCATGTTGCCGCTCATCGAGGGCGCCGGCGGCCTGGCGATTACGCCGAAGGATGTGCCGACGCTGCAGGCGGCGCTGGACACTTACCTCGGGCTGTCGGATGACGAGCTCAAGGCCAAGGGCGAGCAGGCCTTCCGTTATCTGCAGCAACACCATGACATCGAGGAGTTCCGTCGCGAATACCTCAATCTGATCGACTCCGGCCTGGAACAGGCCCGCAAGGAGCAGCCATGAACGACGCGCAACCCATCGTCACGGTCATCATCGCGTCTTACAACCACGCCCCTTACATCGAGGAAAGCATTCTCAGCGTCCTCAACCAGACCTATCGGAACATCGAGTTGCTGGTGGTCGATGATGGCTCGAAAGATGACAGCGTCGAGCGGATCAAGGCGTTGCAGGTCATCCATGGTTTCGACTTCCGGGTTCAGGAAAACCAGGGGCTGACCAATACACTCAACGGTGCGATTGCCCGGGCAAAGGGCAGCCTGATCGTGCCGTTCGGTTCGGATGACATCATGCTGCCGGAGCGAATCGCCACCCAGGTCGCTCATATGGACGGCAAGCCCGAGGTCGGCATTTGTGCCGGTAACATCGAGCTGATCGACGCCGACGGCAATCTCTACCCCGAGAAGCGCCAGCGCCGGGATGTGCCGTTCCGTCGCCTGGACTTCGATGACATGTTCCTGGAGCGCAAGCCCTATCCTCCGGCCCCCACCCTGATGATCCGTCGCGAAGCGCTGGACAAGGTGGGCGGTTTCGACCCGACCATTCGCTTGGAAGACTTGCTGATCGAGTTGAAGGTGACCCATGCCGGTTACTTCATCGACGGTCTGAACGTGTTGATGGCGCGCTATCGCAAGCACGCCACCAACTCCTACAAGAACCACCGCTTCATGATCGACAGCATCCTGCGCACCTACGCGCTCTTCAGCGATCACCCGCTGTATGACGAGGTGCGCTACAAGTTTCTCAATTCCATGTTCCTCAAGACCGCCAACCGTGATCGCAAGCTGGCGCGGGAGTTGCTGGCGCAGATTCCGTTCAAGGCCTGGAACAAGAAAACTTGGCGTGGGTTGGGCCGGATGTATTTCTCACGGTTGGAGAAAGACTGAGCCATAGGCTGGATTCAAGGGGGAGAGCGCAGGCGCGGGATGTTTCGCGGCGACTTGCCACGACGATTGCTCAACGTTGTTGAGCCGTCTCCTCCAAAAGTTCTTTCCTCGGCTTCCTGTTCTGGCGTAACCAGTGCAGGGTTTTCTTGCCAGCATTGATACCGGGCATTTCGATGTACAGGTAAGTCAGGCTGCTGATGATGATCAGCAGGCAACTGCACACGGCCAGCAACGGCAGGAAGACCCAGGCTTCCCGGGCGTCAAGATGCAATATCGGCGGCAGTCGCTGCACCAGTATCCAGAGCACGAAACCGTGCAGCAAATACGTGCTGTAGCTGATTTCCCCCAGCCAGCGGATGCTGCGTGGCCTCAGGGCGCCGAACAAGGTATTGCCGGACGCCACGATCACAAAAAACAGTGAAAGCAGCAGCAGCGCTCCCGGATTGAATGCCCGGCTGAACACCGTAAAGGCGATCGCCAAAGCGAGCAGGGCGATGATGCCCGCCAGCGGAGACAGGCTCCAGGCGACCCATTGTGGACGGCGAATCCAGTACGCCGCGGCAATGCCGCCGAGGAAACTGGCCAGGATGTGCTTCTTCAGCGAGTGTTCCCAGCCGACCATCTGGTACAGGGCGTAGATGCCGATCAGGCACAGCACCGTCTGCATCCGGCCGCCGCGATAAATGAACACCATGCCGGCCAGTGGCAGGGCCAGGTAGAAAAACACCTCGTACCCCAGCGTCCAGGTGACGTTGGAGATCAACATGCCGGTCTGGTGGTACTGGTTGACGTCTGGCCGCTCGAAGGTCAGCCAGGCCAGGGTCTGACCAAAGAGTTGGGTGACGGAATCCTTGAGTTCCCAGCCCTGCAAATAAAACACGCTGACAAACACGGCCAGCATCAGCGGCAGGTAGAGCGGGTAGAGGCGAAACAGCCGCGATAGCGCAAACGCCAGCCAGTCGTGTTGCCGTCCGTGGGTGAGCAAGCGGTCCCAGAACAAAAACCCGGTGATCATGAAAAAGAGGGCAACGCTGCCTTGGCCGAGCTGCGAGTAGAAATTGCTCGGCGGAAAATCGATCACACCGGTCTGCAGAAAGATCCAGGTAATGATCGAGTGGTGCACAAACACACCGAAGGCCAGATACCCGCGTAAGCCGTCGATGCCGGCAAAGCGGCTTTCACCGCGATGCTCCAGCTGTCGGGTGAATCTCGGCACGGTGCGCAGCAGTAGAGCAGCGGTCGCGATGGCGAGCAGGTAGGCCGTCATCGCGATAAGCGGGTTGGTTTCTGTCATCGGTGAGCCTGGGCCGGAGGGCTTCCGGCCAGCACTTGCCTGTGCAAATTATCCACGTCGGATTTTGAAGCCGCCGCGGCGTATCCCTGCAGCAGCGCTTCGAAGTGGTCGTCGAACAGCCAGTGCCGATCTTCTGCGTAGCGCTGCATATGGCGCAGATTACGTCGGCGCAGGGAAGGGCTCAACGATGAAGGGTATATTCGCAGGTCGGCCAGGTCGATCAGGCCGAACTCGCCGTCCTCCAGCACCAGCACATTGCCCAGGTGCAGAGAGCGGAAGTAGACCCCTTGCTGATGCAATTGAGCCATGAACTTGCCGAAACGCTCCACCAGTGCCTGGCGCACCGCTGGTGCGGTGATGCCTTGCAGGATCTGGCGCAGCGTGTTACCTGGCAACGGAGAGTAGTGGACTGCGGTGCTGCCGTCTTCGAACCGGTAGAGGTCGAGGATGTGCGGTGTCGGGATGCCCCTGTTGCGCAGTTGCACGCTGTTGACGGCAAAACGCTCGGAATAGGGCGTGAAACTGCCCGAGGTATACCAGCGGCGGCGGCGGAACAGCTTGAGAAAGCTGCCATCGCTCAGGCGCAGAACTTTGGGGCCCAAACCATCCTCTTCGATGATCCGGGCATCGGCAGTCAGCTGTTGCAGGGCGCTTGGCGTCGCGCTCTTGATCGGCCTGTCCAGCAGGCGCCTGGCCCGTTGATTGATGCTCAATGCGGCAATCAGTGCCAAGGGGATCCACAGCAGGTACCAGTGCTCCTTGGGGCGAGAGATAATCCCGCCACCTTCGGTCAGGCCCGCACCGATACCGAAGGCCAGCCAGGCTGAGGCAATGATAAACAGCGGTTGCACGCGATGGCGCCAGCTACTGATGAAGCTCCACGCGAGGAAGAACAGCCATGGCAGCAGTCCGATAATGCCGACGTAGTAGAGCACGCCCAGGGCAAAGCTATGGGGCTCCTGAAGGCTGTAGCCGACGCCTGGGTCCAGGGCCAGCTCGGCGTTGTAGCCGTGCCCGATCCATGGATGATCTGCGATCTTGTCCAAGGTCATCTGCCAGATCTCGATACGGAAGGAGCTGCCTCTTTCGATGATTTTGTGTGTAAACAGCACGAACGTCGCCGTTCCGGCGATGAGCATGGAGCCGAGCATGAAGACCGAGCGTCGATTCCAGCAGATGAAACACAGCCACAGCGCAGCCAGCGTCAGTGCAACCAGTGGGGTTCTGGAGCCGGTGGCCAGCACTGTGGCGAACATGATCACCATCGCCGGTATGCTCAACCAGAGTACCTGGCGTCGCTTGCAGGTCATGCTCAGGCTCAGCCAGTAGGTACAGAAAAAGCCGAAAACGTGGGAGCTGAGCAGTGGACTGTCGAACGCGCCTGCACCGATCAGGCGCATTTCCGGTTGGTAGATCTGGCCGAACCTGTACAGGTTGTAGACAGAGGCGATCAGCGCCGCCATCGCGGCGCAAAACACCAGGGGCTGAATGATTTCGCTGCGATAGCGTACCAGCAGGTAGCAGCCGACGAACAACATCAGGGTATGCAATGGCGGTTTGAACTCACCAAACCCGATGTCGTCGCCTGGCCCCCAGTACAGGCTGAGCAGTGCCCAGGCCAGAAATAGCAGGACTGCGATGGCGATCGGTTCGTGCAGCAGTTCTTTGCTGAACCGCGGACGCAGGCACAGTGCAATCAGTGTCGGAATGCTGAACAGGCCATAGTAAAGCTTGTGATGCACGCTGCGCCCCGGCAGGAAAAACAGTGCACAAAGCAGCAATAAATAACCGAGCGGAAGGATCCACAAACAAATGAAATCGAAGATTCTATTGGACGTGCTGTACAAAGCGTTTAATTGCATGCTGAGTAACTTATTCCTAAATTGAGCGACCGTACCAAGGCAGGGACATCTGGTGGCGAGTTAACGCGCCACAATACACAGACTGTATGCGATTGCCAGAACCCAGGGGAAGCTGTGCTAAAGTCAGCGTCCTTTTCATCGACATTCGCGTGATATGACCGACTCCAGTCTCTGCGCAAGCCCATCGAGCTTGAAAATCTACTTCCGCCTGCTCGGCTATGTTCGGCCGTACATCAGCCTGTTCCTGATCAGCATCGTCGGTTTTCTGATTTTCGCTTCGACTCAGCCAATGCTGGGCTACATCCTCAAGTACTTCGTCGACGGTCTATCCAACCCTGAAGCGGCGCTGTTTCCAACCGTGCCCTACCTGCGGGATCTGCAACTGCTGCAGGCGGTGCCGTTGTTGATCATCCTGATCGCCGCGTGGCAGGGGTTGGGGTCGTACCTGGGCAACTACTTCCTGGCCAAGGTTTCCCTTGGTCTGGTCCATGATTTGCGGGTCCAGCTGTTCAACAACCTGCTGGTGTTGCCAAACCGGTATTTCGACAAGCATAACTCGGGGCACCTGATTTCACGTATCACCTTCAACGTGACCATGGTCACGGGGGCGGCAACTGATGCGATCAAGGTCGTAATTCGTGAAGGCATGACGGTGATCTTCCTGTTTGCCTCGCTGCTGTTCATGAACTGGCGTCTGACGCTCGTCATGGTCGCCATCCTGCCGTTGATTGCCATCATGGTGCGTACGGCCAGCAAGAAATTCCGCAAGCAGAGCAAGAAAATCCAGCTGGCCATGGGGGACGTGACGCATGTAGCGTCCGAAACGATCCAGGGTTATCGCGTGGTACGCAGCTTCGGCGGTGAAAAGTACGAAGAAAAACGCTTCTTCGACGCCAGCCAGGGCAACACCGACAAGCAATTGCGCATGACCCGTACCGGCGCCATCTACACGCCGCTGCTGCAATTGGTGATCTACACCGCCATGGCCGTGCTGATGTTCCTGGTGCTGTTCCTGCGGGGCGATGCGTCCGCCGGCGATATGGTGGCCTACATCACCCTGGCCGGCCTGCTGCCCAAGCCGATTCGCCAGCTGTCCGAAGTCAGCTCGACCATCCAGAAGGGCGTGGCCGGTGCTGAAAGTATCTTCGAGCAACTGGATGTCGAGCCTGAAGTCGATACCGGCACCGTCGAGCGTGATGTCGTCAGCGGTCGCCTGGACGTGCGCAACCTCAGTTTTACCTACCCTGACACCGAGCGTCAGGTACTCAATGACATCAGTTTCTCGGTCGAGCCCGGGCAAATGGTGGCATTGGTGGGCCGTTCGGGCAGCGGCAAGTCGACCCTGGCCAACCTGATTCCGCGCTTCTATCACCACGACAAGGGCGAAATCCTCATCGATGGCGTCGAAGTGGAGCAGTACAAGCTGTTGAACCTGCGTCGGCATATCGCCCAGGTGACTCAGCACGTGACGCTGTTCAGCGACACCGTGGCCAACAATATCGCCTATGGCGACCTGGCCGGCGCACCCCGCGAAGACATTGAAAAAGCGGCCAAGGATGCCTACGCGATGGACTTCATTGCTCAATTGCCTGAAGGCCTGGACACCCAGGTCGGGGAAAACGGCGTGCTGCTGTCCGGTGGCCAGCGCCAGCGCCTGGCGATTGCCCGTGCACTGTTGAAGAATGCTCCGCTGCTGATTCTCGATGAGGCGACTTCGGCACTCGATACCGAGTCCGAGCGGCATATTCAGGCAGCCCTGGATCAGGTCATGAAAGGTCGCACCACGCTGGTGATCGCTCACCGGCTGTCGACCATCGAGAAGGCCGATCTGATCCTGGTCATGGATCAGGGGAAAATCGTCGAGCGCGGCACCCATGAACAACTGCTGGCGCAAAACGGCTACTACTCGCGCCTCAACGCGATGGGCCTCGACGCCCCGGCCGAAGACATCGCCTGATCCTGAAAGGGCGAGCCTGGCTCGCCCTTTCGCATACCCGGCGTGCAACGCGTCCGGTGATTTGTATCCAGACCTTTACGCTTCTTGACCAAACCGGAATAAATCTCGGCAACGTGCTTGTTAAGGTTCCTGAACGAACTTTGACTTGAATCGAGAGGGCCATCCCTTTCCCGCGGGTGTCTGCATGTTGCAACGTTATCTCTGGAAACTGTTGCCCAAGCCGCAACGGGCTTTTCTGCTGGGGCGCCTGTCGGTCGTGGACCGTCAAGTGGTGAACAAGTCGATGTCGGCCAGCGTCAGTTTCCCCAAACCCTTCGAGCTGCGTTCCTGCCTGTTCATCCACGTCCCCAAATGTGCCGGCAGCAGTGTCTGTGCGGCCATGTTTGACGACTGGAGTCCGGGCCACTTGCCGTTGTACTGGTACGAGCAGCAATTTCCCGAGCAGTTTGCCGCCAGCTTCAAGTTCGCGTTCGTTCGCGATCCGCTGGAAAGGGCTTACTCGGCTTACGCATTCCTGCGGGGCAATGCCTTGGGGAAACGGGATCACGCGGCGCAGAAACTGGTCAGCCACTACCGTGACTTTGATGACTTCGTCGGCCGCTGGCTGCACCCGGAAACGATCCAGCGACAGTTGCACTTCGCCGCGCAAACGGACTTCCTGACGGACTCCATGGGGCATCTGGCGCTGGATTTCGTCGGCTACCAGGAACACCTGGAGCGGGATTTCAGGCAGGTTTGCGAGCAATTGGGCTATCCGGTGGAACTGCCCCACGTGAACCGGTCGCAGCAGCGGCGCCCGACGCTGGCGCGCGAGTTCTGCACGGTACGCACCCGCAGGCTGGTACGGCGGGTCTATCAGCGTGATTACGAGACGCTAGGATATGAATGAAGCCGTGTCGTTGTCCCGCCACTCGATCAGGCCCTACCCGTTATTGCTGTCGAGCGAGGACCGTGCTGCCCTCAAGTCGCAGACACCACGCTGTCTCTGGTTGACGGGGTTGTCAGGGGCTGGCAAGTCGACCCTGGCCAACGCACTGGAGCTGCAACTCAATCAACAGGGGCTGCACACGTTTGTGCTCGATGGCGACAACCTGCGTGCCGGTCTGTGCCGTGACCTGGGGATGGGGGCTGAATGCCGTCGGGAAAATATCCGGCGCACTGCCGAGGTGGCGCGCCTGATGGTCGACGCGGGGCTGATCGTGATCGTCGCGGCAATCTCGCCGTTCCGGGCCGAACGCGAGGCGGCGCGTCGATTGTTTGCCGATGGAGACTTCATCGAGGTGTTTGTGAGCACGCCGTTTGCGGTTTGCGCGCAACGTGATCCCAAGGGTTTGTATCGGGCTGCCCTTGAAGGCCGGATCAAGGATTTCACCGGCATCGACAGTCCCTATGAGGCGCCGCTGCACGCGGAGTGCGAAATCGATACACAGGCGATGGAAATGAGCGAGGCGTGCTGTCGTCTGGCCGGCTTTCTGCTCAAAAAATGAGCAATAAAACCCGGCGAATCATCCGGTTGCAGCCACCGCACAAGCCGACACCAACCCTGTGTTAATATCGCGCCCCTGTTCATTCTGTATGTGGGTTGCACCATGAAGTTGTCCATGCCGCGATTCGATCAAGCCCCTGTCTTGGTAGTCGGCGATGTCATGCTCGACCGTTACTGGCATGGTGGTACCTCACGGATTTCTCCTGAGGCGCCGGTGCCGGTGGTCAAGGTCGATCACATCGAAGACCGCCCGGGCGGTGCTGCCAACGTTGCCTTGAACATTGCCGCCCTGGGGGCTCCGGCCTCGCTGGTCGGTGTAACCGGCGACGATGAAGCCGCCAACAGCCTGGTCAACAGCCTCAAGGGCGCCGGCGTGCGGGCCATCTTCCAGCGCATTGCGCACCAGCCGACCATCGTCAAGCTGCGGGTCATGAGCCGTCACCAGCAGCTGCTGCGTATCGACTTCGAAGAGCCCTTCGCCACCGACGCGCTGGCGCTGGCCGCTCAGGTCGACGAGTTGCTCGAAGGCATCAAGGTGGTGGTGCTGTCCGACTACGGCAAAGGCGCGCTGAAAAACCATCAGGCGCTGATCCAGGCCGCCCGTGCCCGTGGCATTCCGGTGCTGGCCGATCCGAAGGGCAAGGATTTCTCGATCTACCGCGGTGCGAGCCTGATCACACCAAACCTCAACGAATTCGAAACCATCGTCGGTGGTTGCGCCGATGAGCACGAATTGGTGAGCAAGGGCGCGCAACTGATGCACGACCTGGAACTCGGTGCTTTGCTGGTGACCCGTGGCGAGCACGGCATGACCTTGCTGCGCCCGGATCATCCGGCGTTGCACTTGCCGGCCCGTGCCCGTGAAGTGTTCGACGTGACCGGTGCCGGCGATACGGTGATTTCCACCCTGGCGGCCGCGATTGCCGCTGGCGAAGAGCTGCCCCACGCGGTGGCGTTGGCCAACCTGGCGGCGGGTATCGTGGTCGGCAAGCTCGGTACGGCGGCCATCAGTGCGCCGGAACTGCGTCGTGCGATTCAGCGCGAGGAGGGTTCCGAGCGCGGTGTGCTGGGTCTTGAGCAACTGTTGCTGGCGGTCGATGATGCCCGTGCGCACAACGAACGGATCGTGTTCACCAACGGTTGCTTCGACATCCTGCATGCCGGCCACGTGACCTATCTGGAACAGGCGCGGGCCCAGGGCGATCGCCTGATCGTCGCGGTCAACGACGATGCATCGGTCAGCCGCCTGAAGGGGCCGGGCCGTCCGATCAACAGCGTCGACCGGCGCATGGCTGTGCTGGCCGGTCTGGGTGCGGTGGACTGGGTCATCAGTTTCTCGGAAGGCACTCCGGAAAACCTGCTGAGCGCGGTCAAGCCGGACGTGCTGGTCAAGGGCGGCGACTACGGGATCGACCAGGTGGTCGGCGCGGACATCGTGACGGCCTACGGCGGTACCGTGAAAGTGCTGGGGCTGGTGGAAAACAGCTCGACCACGGCGATTGTCGAGAAGATCCGCAAGTCCTGATTGTGGCGTGGGTTTGTTGTGGCCAGGGGGTAAGCCCCTAGCCACAAGAGCCCACTTGATCTTGCTATCGTGCCGCCTTGCGCGGCACGATTTTCTTCAGCAGCAATTTGGCCTTCCCGCGCAACCGCGCCAACCCTGAATCCTTCACCGGCGGGGTCAGACCCTGCTGCCTCACCCAGTCCTTCCAGCGAATTCGCTCATCGCGAACCAGCCAACCTTCCTGTCGGGCAAAGCTCTCGGCCAGATACAGTCCGCGCGTGCTGGCCGGGTACAGCTGATCCTTTTTCAAGGTGTAGAGCTCAGCCATCGGGTGTCCGTCCTGCAAGGGCATCAAGTACAGATCGGGGCGCTTGCGGTCGAGGCGGGCAACGAGTTGATCACCTTCCAGTCGCTCATCGACATGGAACAGGCTCAGGGATTTGGCTTCCTTGGGAACGTCCAGGCGCAAGTCGTAAATCAGTTGCAGTGACGCCGTTGGCAAATGCACGTAAGCCCGCGGGCGCTCTATCAGCATCAGGTTGGCGCAACGTACCGGCCGCGCCGAGCCGGACAGTGGCGACAAGCGAAACGGCAGGGCTTCACGGTAATGCAGGGCGGCTGAGTAGGGCGCTGGCAGCCAGGTGTCATTGAATCGTCCACCGAGCCAGCCTTCCGGGGTTTCCAGCAGGCATTCTTCGGCTATCTCCTGGATCGCCGTGTGCAAGGGCAGGTTCAGTTCATGGGCCGGCACGTAACCGGAGATCAGCTTGAGCACCACATCGCCACGGTCCTGCCGGCGTTGGCGCACCAGCACCCAATAGTCGCGATTCTGCCAATGCAGGGTCAGGCGCACCGAAACCCCGAGGTTGGCCAGCTCCAGGGCAAACCGTTCGCTGTCGCCGACCGTCACCGGCCGACGACGTTGCAGGGTCTGGGAGAAATTCAGCGGCCTGCCGACGCTCTGATAAGCCAGGCCTTCGGGGGTCGCTTCGACGAATAACGGCAGGGTCTTGAAGTTGCTCGGGTTCTTTCTGATGAGCGTACGCGACATGTCGGCTCCTGCTTAAGGCCGCGTGGGCGGCGTCAGTGGCTACGTAGGACCTGGGCAACGGTCGCGACATTGTGGGCGAGGTGCAGCGGATTGATGGTCCCGACAATAGCACTGGCAACACCCGGATGTTCAAACAACAACTCGAAACTGGCGCGCACCGGATCCACGCCCGGACTCAGGCATACATGACCACTGGCGAGGGCTTTTTTGACCAGAATGGCTTTGCCGTGTGCAGCAGCATAGTCAATGACGGCCTTCTCGTTTTGTTCGTTGAGATTGTAGGTGACCATCGCGCAGTCGCCTTGCTCCAGCGCCTTCAAGCCGCCGTCGACGGTTTTGCCAGAAAAGCCGAAACCGCGAATCTTGCCTTCGGCCTTGAGCTCGGCGAGGGTTTCGTAGACTTCGCAGTCATTGAGGATCGCCAGGTCGTTACCGTCGGAGTGCACCAGCACCAGGTCGATGAAGTCCGTTTCCAGGCGTTGCAGGCTGCGTTCCACCGACATACGTGTGTGTGCGGCGCTGAAATCGTGATGGGACTGGCCGTCGGCAAACTCTTCGCCGACCTTGCTGACAATCACCCAGTCCTGACGCTGGCCGCGCAGCAACGGGCCGAGGCGTTCTTCGCTACGACCATAGGCCGGGGCGGTGTCGATCAGGTTGATGCCCAGGTCGCGGGCGAGTTTGAGCAGCATGCGTGCTTCATCGTCATCGGGAATCCGGAAGCCGTTGGGGTACTTCACCCCTTGGTCGCGGCCCAGTTTCACGGTGCCCAGGCCCAGGGGTGAAACCAGCAGGCCGGTGCTGCCCAACGGGCGATGCAAGTCGTGCAGGGTCGGTTGGCTCATGGCAGCAGTTGCTCCCAGGCAGGTACGCCCATCGGCGGCTTCGGCAGGTCAGGCAGTGCTGCCGGGTGGCTTGGCTGGATACCGTCGCGGGTCAGGCTGGCGATCACACGGTCGGCGAAGTCCGGCGCCAGGGCGAGTTTGGTCGGCCAGCCCACCAGCAGTCGGCCTTCCTCGGCCACAAAGGCGTTGTCGGGACGGGTCAGGCCTGATTGCAGCGGTTCGGCGCGATCCACGCGCAAGGTGGCCCATTGCACCGTGCTCAGGTCGATCCATGGCAGCAATTGGCCGAGTTCTTTCTGTGCGGTGGCGATCTGCTCGGCGGGCTCACGGGTCACGCCTTCGGATTCCGCGATATCGCCGCCCAGGTACCAGACCCACTGGCCATCCGCCGCCGGGTGCGTGGTCACAGTGATGCGCGGCTTGGTGCCGCCGCCCAGGCAGTGGGCGTACAGTGGTTTGAGGCTTGGACCCTTGGCGATGATCATGTGTAACGGGCGGCGCTGCATGGCGGGCTGGCTCAGGCCCAGCGATTCAAGCAATGCCGCGGTTCCGGCGCCGGCGCTCAGGACGATGCGCTGGGCACGGATCTCGCGCTCGTCCACCTTCAGGCCGACCAGCACGCCGCCTTCCAGCAGCGGCTCGATCTTCTGCCCGGCGAGCAAGCCATCGCCGGCCAGATCGGCCAGGCGCTGGATCAGGCTCGGCACATCGACCACCAGTTCCGCCAGGCGATAGACCTTGCCCTTGAAGCGCTTGTCTTGCAGGGCTGGCGGCAATTGTTCGCCCTTGACCTGATCGACGCGACCGCGCACGGCTTTGCTGGCAAAGAAACTGGTGAGGTTGCCGGCGAGGGTGCCGGGGGACCACAGGTAATGGGCTTCGGACAGCAGGCGCACGCCGGTCAGGTCCAGCTCGCCGTCACCGGCCAGGGCTTCACGCCAGCGGCGCGGCATGTCGGCGATGGCTTCCGAGGCGCCCGTCAGGGCGCCATGCAGCGCGTATTTGGCGCCGCCGTGGATGATGCCCTGGGACTTCACACTCTGCCCGCCGCCGAGGCTGGCGCTTTCCACCAGCACGGTCGAAAACCCCTGGCGACGCAGGCGCGCATTCAGCCAGAGGCCGGCGACACCAGCGCCGACAATCAGCACGTCGGTGGAAATAACGGATGGCATTCGGCGACCTCTGTGTTCAAAGCGAAGCCGCAAGTTTCAAGCTTCAAGCTTCAAGCTGCAAGCAAGAGTGGGAGAATATCCCTCTTGCAGCTTATGGCTTGCAGCTTGTAGCTGCTCTTAATGCCCCGCAGTTTTGGAGAACAGCTGGATGACCACAACACCCAGCACAATCAACGCCATCCCCAGCATCGCTGGCACGTCCAGCTTCTGCCCATAGACAAACAGCGCCGCGACGCTGACCATCACGATCCCCATGCCGGCCCACACGGCGTAAGCCACGCCCACCGGAACGCTGCGCACCACCAGGGTCAGCATCCAGAAGGCAATGCCGTAACCGACGATGACCAGCACCAGTGGCAGCGGGGTGCTGAGACCCTTGACGGCTTTCATCGAAACAGTGGCAATCACTTCGGCGCAGATGGCAATGGCCAGGTAGTAGTAGGCGGTCATGGGTCAATCCTCGTGTGAAGTGTTGCTCTCTGAGGTCGGCATTCTAGAGATTCGCCAGATGCGGTAAAGTCATTACCTATCTGCTTAGAAGATGGGTTGAGCCATGAACATGCAATGGAATCTGGAGCAGCTGCGGTTGTTTGTCAGCGTAGCGGAGCAGCGTTCGTTTTCTGCCGTGGCGCGGGATCAGCGCAAGGCGCAGTCGGCGGTCAGCAGTTCGATAGCGTTGCTGGAAGAAGACCTGGGTGTCAGCCTGTTCGACCGCAGCAGCGGCCGTCAGCCGAAACTCACTGAAGCCGGCACGGCTTTGCTGGACGAAGCGCGGGAAGTGTTGCGCCAATGCGAACGGCTCAATGGCCGGGCGCTGGCGATGATGCGCGGCCAGGAGGCACGACTGCGTGTGGCGCAGGATGAGGCGATGCCTTATCAACCGATCATCGAAAGCTTCGAGGCCCTGGCGGAAAAATTCCCCAGCCTTGAAGTGCAACTGACCAGCGCCGCCCAAGGCGATGTCGCGCGCAAGCTGGTGGAGCGGCGCGCCGATCTGGGGCTGCTGTTCTTTCACGATCAGATTCCCGAGGCACTAGAGCGGCGGGTGCTGGGCAGCGTGGAAATGGTCACAGTGTGCGGCAAGGATCATCCGTTGGCGCGCAAAGGCGCAGTGGACGGCCAACAACTGGCGCAACATCGGCAGTTGCTGATGTCCACGGAGTCGAGCATTTATCCCGGCAGTGATCCGGCCAGCCCACAGGTGTGGCGTGCCGACAGTTTCTATGTGATGGCCGAATGGCTGGTGCGTGGCCTCGGCTGGGCTTGGTTGCCACGCCACGTGGTGCAGTACCCGACCTATCAGAACCAGATGGTCGAACTGGTCAGCGAATGGACCCCGCCGGCCCTGGTGGTGGAACTGGTATGGCGCCGGGATGAGCCGCTCGGTCCGGCCGCGCGCTGGCTCGCCGAACGTTTTGCCGTGCACTTGCAGGCGATTGGCGAAAAAAGCCGATAAACTCCGCCGCCATGAATAGAACTCTCTACACCGTGCTGTTTTATCTGGGGCTGCCATTGGTAGCGATTCGGCTTTGGCTGCGCGCGCGCAAGGCGCCGGCGTATGCCAGGCGCATCGGCGAGCGCTTTTCCTGCGGGATGCCGTCGATGAAGCCGGGCGGCATCTGGGTGCACGCCGTGTCGGTGGGCGAAAGCATCGCTGCCGCACCGATGATCCGCGCCTTACTGGCGCGTTATCCGGATCTGCCGATTACCGTGACCTGCATGACGCCGACCGGTTCGGAACGCATCCATGCACTGTTCGCCAATGAGTCGCGCATCCAGCACTGTTATCTGCCCTATGACCTGCCTTGCGCTGCCCGGCGCTTCCTCGATCGGGTCCAGCCGAAACTGGCGGTGATCATGGAAACCGAACTGTGGCCCAACCATATCCATCAATGCGCCAAACGCGGGATCCCCGTGGCGCTGGCCAATGCGCGATTGTCCGAGCGTTCGGCCAGGGGCTACGGCCGGTTCCGCAAACTGACTCAGCCGATGCTGGCCGAAATGAGCCTGTTCGCGGTGCAGACCGAAGCCGAAGCCCGGCGTTTTCTTGACTTGGGGGCGCGGGCGGAAACCGTCGAAGTGACCGGTTCGATCAAGTTCGACCTGACCATCGACCCGCAACTGCTGGCGCGCGCCGTTGAGCTGCGAGGGCAATGGCAGGCGCTGGAGCGACCGGTGTGGATCGCGGCCAGTACCCATGACGGCGAAGACGAGGTGGTGCTGGCGGCCCATCGTCAGTTGTTGGTCAATCACCCCGATGCTTTGTTGATTCTGGTGCCGCGTCATCCGGAACGCTTCAATTCGGTGTACGGGTTGTGCCAGCAACAAGGGTTTGCCACGGTCCGGCGTTCCAGCGGCGATGGAGTCAGCGCGAATACTTCAGTGCTGCTGGGCGACACCATGGGCGAGTTGCTGTTTCTCTACGCCTTGGCTGACAGTGCATTCGTCGGCGGCAGCCTGGTGCCGAATGGCGGTCATAACCTGCTGGAGCCGGCGGCCCTCGCTAAACCGGTGCTGAGCGGGCCGCATCTTTTCAACTTCCTCGAAATCGCCGCGCAGTTGCGCAGTGCCGGGGCGTTGCAGGAAGTGGAGGATGCCGAAGGGCTGGCGGTGGCGGTGCAGCGGCTGTTCGAACTGCCACGTGATGCGCAGCGCATGGCAGAGGCCGGGTTGAACGTGATGCGCGCCAATCAGGGCGCATTGCAGCGCTTGCTGGATGGGTTGGGGCGGTTGATCGAGCGTTAGACCGAGTTGTATTCATTCGCGAGCAGGCTCGCTCCCACACTCGAAACGCTGTGGGAGCGAGCCTGCTCGCGAAGCTTTTGCTTTTACTGCTCCGGTCGCGCTTTCAACTGCTCCTCCGCAGCCTTGGCCAGATCCGGCGGCAGGAAGTCCTTGTCCGGGTTGTAGTTTGGATTGAGCCAGCGTGCCAGGACTTGCAGATCCCCGGGGTTCAACGTGCCGGCCTGTTGCTTCAAGCGCAGGTTGTCGAGGATGTAGTCGTAGCGGGTGTTGTTGTAGTCGCGCACCGAGGTGTAGAGCTGACGTTGCGCATCCAGCACGTCGACGATGTTTCGCGTACCCACCTGATAGCCGATTTCAGTCGCTTCCACCGCGCTCTGGTTGGAGATGATCGATTGCTTGCGCGCCTGTACCTGCTCGACATCGGTGTTCACCGCGCGGTGCAGGTCGCGGGTGTTTTCCACGATTTGCCGGCGCAGGGATTCGCGTTGCTGCTCGGTCTGGTCCAGTTGTGCATAGGACTGACGCACCTGGGAGTTGATCAAACCACCACTGTAGATCGGGATGTTCAGTTGCAGGCCAACGGTCGTTTGCTCGACGTTGCCGCCGTACGGCAGGGGCTGGTTGTTCGGGTTGCTGAAGCCCAGTGCGTCGTTGTCGCCTTTCTCGTACTTGGCGATCGCGTCAACCGTTGGCAAGTGCCCGGACCTGCGTTGCTTGAGGGTTTGCTCGGCGGCGCTAACGGCATAGTTGCTGGCCAACAGATTGAGGTTCTGCCTGCCCGCGGTTTCGACCCAGGCCTTGGCGTCGTTCGGTACTGGCGGCAGGATCGGCAAGTTATGGCTGATGCCCCAGATCGAGTTGTACTGGCGGTTGGTCAGGGTGATCAATGCTTCAAAGGCGTCGTCCACCTGGCGCTGCGCAACGATGCGGTTGGCGCGTGCGGTGTCGTAGCTGGCTTGTGAGTTCAATACGTCGGTCTTGTCCGAGAGACCGACATCGAAACGCTCGTTGGATTGATCGAGCTGGCGTTTGAACGCCGCTTCTTCGGCCTTGGTCGAGGCCAGGTTGTCCTGGGTGCGCAGCACGTTGAAATAGCTGTCAGCGGTTTGCAGGATCAGGTTTTGCTCGGTCGCCGAGAGTTGCAGGGCGGCCTGTTCGTTGACTTCCTTGGCGGCCTGGAACTGGAACCAGCGGTCAGCCCGGAACAGCGGCTGCGCCAAAGTGGCCTGGTAGGAATGAGCATCGCGGTTGGACGTGGCGGACGGCTGATCGAGATCCGTACGCACCTCTGAAATATTCGCGCCGCCCGAGAGGTTCGGCAGCAGCCCGGCGCGGGCCTGGGGTACGACTTCTTTCTGCGCGCCGTATTGGGCGATGGCAGCCGCCAGATCGGCGTTGTTGTTGACGGCTTCCTGATAAACGCTGACCAGGTCCGTCTTGGTCGATAAGGGCGCATCTGCTGCCCAGGCCATTCCGTTGGACGCACAAGACACGGCGAGGGCCAGTGAGAGTTTGCGCAGCATAGACGATCCCTAGAATTGATATTACAGAGGTAATTTGAGCGCCAAGGCTAAGGCCCCGCTTTGACAGCGTCAATGCCGGCTCAGCGTAGCGAGTGTAGTTGTGCATCGGGGCTGCAACAATCCTGATACTGCGTGTAATTACGCCATTCATCATGGTATTTGCCGTGGGGTTGGCGTTCTTTGCCAGTTGTGTCTAGACTGGCCGGGTTCTTGTCGGGGTGCCTTGCTATGAGGCTGAGATCGAATAAATTCGGATCCCGTTGAACCTGATCAGGTTAGCGCCTGCGTAGGGAACAAGATTTCTCGTCACCCGGCGAGTCCTCTTGTGCTTCGTCCGGGATGTTGTTCGACAATCGAACACCCCTCGAGCACTGAGCACAGCACAGCTGGCTTTCCCAGCGCCCGTGCGTCCATTCGTTTACAGGTTCGCTCCGACAAAAATCCACTGCCTGGATGTGTGTCTGGAGAGCCCGTGATGACTACAAAAGCAAAAAACGCCACCAACCTGAGTGACTCGGCCAAGGTCGATCAGCAATCGGTTCAGCCGTTTACCCGCTCGCAAAAAATCTATGTTCAGGGCACTCGCCCGGACATCCTCGTGCCGATGCGCGAAATCAGCCTCGACGTGACGCCGACCGACTTCGGCGGCGAGGTCAACGCACCGGTAGTGGTGTATGACACCTCGGGCCCCTACACCGACCCCAATGTCATCATCGATGTGCGCAAGGGCTTGGCCGACGTGCGTTCGCCGTGGATCGAATCCCGTGGCGATACCGAGCGTCTGAGCGGCCTGAGCTCGAATTTCGGCCAGGAGCGCCTTGCCGATCCGGAGCTGACCAAGCTGCGCTTCGCTCACGTCAACAACCCGCGCCGCGCCAAGCCGGGTGCCAACGTCAGCCAGATGCACTACGCGCGCCAAGGCATCATCACTGCCGAGATGGAATACGTCGCCATCCGCGAAAACATGAAGCTGGAAGTGGCCCGCGCCGCCGGCCTGCTGGACCAGCAACACGCTGGCCACAGCTTCGGCGCCAGCGTACCGAAAGTCATCACCCCTGAATTCGTCCGAGACGAAATCGCCCGTGGCCGCGCGATCATTCCGGCCAACATCAACCACACCGAACTGGAACCGATGATCATCGGCCGTAACTTCCTGGTGAAGATCAACGGCAACATCGGCAACAGCGCCCTGGGTTCGTCCATCGAAGAAGAAGTGGCGAAACTGACCTGGGGCATTCGCTGGGGTTCGGACACGGTCATGGACCTGTCCACCGGCAAGCACATCCACGAAACCCGCGAGTGGATCATCCGTAACTCGCCGGTGCCGATCGGTACGGTGCCAATCTACCAGGCTCTGGAAAAAGTCGGCGGCGTGGCCGAAGACCTGACCTGGGAGCTGTTCCGCGACACGCTGATCGAGCAGGCCGAGCAGGGCGTCGACTACTTCACCATTCACGCCGGCGTGCTGTTGCGCTACGTGCCGATGACCGCCAAGCGCGTGACCGGCATCGTCTCCCGTGGCGGTTCGATCATGGCCAAGTGGTGCCTGGCGCACCACAAAGAGAACTTCCTCTACACCCATTTCGAAGACATCTGCGAAATCATGAAGGCCTACGACGTCAGCTTCTCGCTGGGCGATGGCCTGCGTCCGGGCTCGATTGCCGACGCCAACGACGAAGCGCAGTTCGGCGAACTGGAGACCCTCGGCGAGCTGACCAAGATTGCCTGGAAGCACGACGTGCAGTGCATGATCGAAGGCCCGGGCCACGTGCCGATGCAGTTGATCAAAGAGAACATGGACAAGCAGTTGGAGTGCTGCGACGAGGCGCCGTTCTACACCCTCGGCCCGCTGACCACCGACATTGCGCCGGGCTACGACCACATCACCTCCGGTATCGGTGCGGCGATGATCGGCTGGTTCGGTTGCGCCATGCTCTGCTACGTCACGCCGAAGGAGCACCTGGGCCTGCCGAACAAGGATGACGTGAAGACCGGGATCATCACCTACAAGATCGCTGCGCATGCCGCCGATCTGGCGAAGGGTCACCCGGGGGCACAGATCCGCGACAATGCCTTGAGCAAGGCGCGTTTCGAGTTCCGTTGGGAAGACCAGTTCAACCTGGGCCTCGATCCGGACACCGCTCGTTCGTATCACGATGAAACCCTGCCGAAGGATTCGGCCAAGGTCGCGCACTTCTGCTCAATGTGCGGGCCGAAATTCTGCTCGATGAAGATCACTCAGGAAGTCCGTGAGTACGCGGCCAACCAACGGATCGAAGCGGTCGACGTGGACGTCGCCCAAGGCATGGCCGAACAGGCCGAGCGCTTCAAGCAGGAAGGCAGTCAGCTTTACCAGAAAGTTTGATCTGACCTGGGATTGACGGTGCCTTTGGTGCCGTCTTCGCGAGCAAGCCCGCTCCCACATTTGATCTCCTGTGAACACAGATTTTGTGTATGACAGAGGCCAAATGTGGGAGCGGGCTTGCTCGCGAAAGCGCCAATTCAGACACCGAAACTCCCAATAACAAAATGTGTTCCTCTGAGATAACACCCTTGAGCATTCAACCCAGTACTTACTCTCCCGATATCGCGGTGCCGAGCGACAAACGTGTGTTCGGCGGCCGCGATCTGTTTTCCTTATGGTTCTCCCTCGGCATCGGCCTGATGGTGTTGCAGACCGGCGCATTGCTCGCGCCAGGCCTTGGCTTGTCCGGTTCGTTGCTGGCGATTTTTCTCGGCACCCTGGTCGGCGTTCTGCTGCTGGCGGCGGTCGGGGTGATTGGCAGTGACACCGGCCTGTCGTCGATGGCCGCGCTCAAGCTCAGCCTCGGTACCAAAGGCGCGAGCCTGCCGGCGGTGTTGAACCTGCTGCAACTGATCGGTTGGGGTTCGTTCGAAATCATCGTCATGCGCGATGCCGCCAGTCTGTTGGGCGCCAAGGCCTTCAGCGAAGGCAGTCTGCTGTCAAATCCCGTTCTGTGGACGCTGTTCTTCGGCGCACTGGCGACCTTGTTGGCCGTTAGCGGTCCATTGACGTTCGTGCGGCAGATCCTGCGCAAATGGGGTATTTGGCTGCTGCTGGCCGCATGCACCTGGCTGACCTGGAACCTGTTCGCCAAGGCTGACCTGGCCGCGTTGTGGGCCCAGGCCGGTGACGGTTCGATGCCGTTCGCCGTGGGTTTCGACATCGCCATTGCCATGCCGCTGTCGTGGTTGCCGCTGATCGCCGACTACTCGCGCTTTGGCAAACGGGCGAAAAACGTCTTCGGTGGCACCGCCATCGGTTTCTTCATCGGTAATTTCTGGCTGATGAGCCTGGGCGTGGCCTACACCCTGGCGTTCGCGCCGAGCGGTGAAGTCAATGCCTTGCTGCTGGCGCTGGCCGGCGCCGGCCTGGGGATTCCGCTGCTGCTGATTCTTCTGGATGAATCGGAAAACGCTTTTGCCGATATTCACTCGGCGGCGGTGTCCAGCGGGATTCTGTTGCGCGCCAAAGTCGAGCATCTGGCGTTGGCCATCGGCGTTATCTGCACGCTGATTGCCCTGCTGGCGCCGTTGGCCCAGTACCAGAACTTCCTGCTGCTGATCGGTTCGGTGTTTGCGCCGTTGTTCGGCGTGGTGCTGGTGGACCACTTCATTCTGCGCAAGCGCAGCGCCCAGGTGGCCTCGGCCGCACTGCGCTGGCCGGCACTGCTCGCCTGGCTGGGCGGGATCAGCACCTATCATTTGTTGGCCAACCTGTATCCGGATGTCGGTGCAACCCTGCCGGCACTGGTAGTGGCAGGGTTGCTCCAGCTAGTGCTGGGCCGGGCCTTCAGTTACGGCCGGGAAACAGCTCGGGCTTGATGATGCCGTTCAGGCGAGGGTAGGGGATCTTCAGTTCGACATGGCCCAGCGCGTAAGGCGCGATGGTGCTGGTTTCGTACTTGAGGATCACCCCACCGTAGGTCAGCGCCACGTTCTGGGTTTTCTGGAACGGCCAGCTCTTCACGAACTCCGGTTCCTGATCGAGCTTGGTGCTGATCAACCAGCTGTTGTGTGCCACCTGCGCGGCTTTCCAGAACGCGTCTTCCTGCCCCGGCACCAGCATGTCCGACAGCGTCAGCACTTTATGCTGCTGGCGCGAATAGTTGATGAAACCTCGACCTGGGGTGCCATGGGCACCGCCAGTGTCCAGATAGCTGGACAACTCGACGATCACCAAGCCGTCATGCTGCTCACGTACCTTTGCCTGTAAGTAGCTGCTGTTGCGCGGGCCGGCGGTGCGCAAAAACTCTTCGCGATAGGCTGCCAGGGTCGGGGCGACCGGCGCGTCGGGCGAGGTGCGGGTCATTTGCAGCAGGCGTTTTTCGATGATGCCGTCCAGTGCAGGCTCGTCCGCAAAGTGCAGGGTGTCGATGTTGACCAGCGGGCAATCGGGGTTGCTGCAACCGGGCTTGAGTTGCTCGGAGGCGTCGCGGGTGGTTTCCAGCGGCGTCCGGTAGTTGGGCTGGAACAGGCTCGCGCAAGCGCCCAGGGTCAGGGCGATAGCGGCCACGGAGGCGATTTTGAAAAGCGACATGAGCGTCCTTTCTGAAACAGGGGAAGGCAAAAAGTTACCGGCTTCGACTCTCAACAAAGCAGTCAGTTCGCCACTAAGCTAATTAGAGTGGGTTTCGCCCTCACCGTCCATCCCGCTGACGGGAAAGGGGCTGCATCAAACGTCACGGGCGCGTTAGGATGGCGCGAAGTCGAGGCCCAGGAAAAAAAGCAGCCTCGAACAGGATTTGCAGTAAAAGAGGATAGTCATGACGGATTTTGCCAACGCCATTCCGACCGCCGTTGATATCGTGCGGCGCGAAAAGTGCTACGAGGGCTTCTACAAACTCGAACGCGTGCACTTGCGCCACGAATTGTTCGCCGGGGGCATGAGCCGCGAGATCAATCGTGAAGTATTCGTTCGCCATGACGCGGTATGCATGCTGCCTTACGATCCGCAGCGCGATGAAGTGGTGCTGATCGAGCAGTTTCGCGTCGGTGCCATGGGCAAGACCGACAACCCGTGGCTGATCGAACTGGTCGCTGGTCTGATCGACAAGGATGAAGTGCCGGAAGCAGTTGCTCACCGCGAGGCGCAGGAGGAAGCTGGGCTGGTAATCGGGGCGCTCTGGCCGATGCTCAAATACTTTCCATCGCCGGGCGGCAGCAACGAGTTCGTGCATTTGTACCTGGGGCGTTGTGACACCACCGGGGTTGGCGGCCTGCATGGGCTGGAGGAAGAGGCAGAAGATATTCGCGTCACGGTCTGGGCTTTCGAAGATGCCCTGCAAGCCGTGCGCGACGGGCGTATTGCCAACGCGGCGAGCATCATTGCCTTGCAATGGCTGGCTTTGAACCGTGTTGAAGTGAGGGGGTTATGGTCGTAAACAAGCTGCGCGATCGCTATCGGGTGGACCTGGTGGGGCTGCAAGCGTCCTGCGAGGCGAACTACGCACGCCTGATGCGACTGCTGCCGGACATGCGCAGCGAGCCTGCCGCGCGGCGCATCGCCGTGACCCATGGCGACCAGATGCTCGGTGTGCTGGCACTGGAGGTGCTGCTGACCTGTCCTTACACCACGACCCTGCAAGTGCGTCAGGAACACAGCCTGCCCTGGCTGCCGGTGCCGCAACTGGAAGTGCAGGTCTATCACGACGCGCGCATGGCCGAAGTGGTCAGCGCCGAACATGCACGACGCTTTCGCGGCATCTATCCTTACCCGAACGCCTCGATGCACCAGCCGGACGAAAAGGCCCAGCTGAACATGTTTCTGGGCGAATGGCTGAGCCATTGCCTGGCGCTGGGGCATGAGTACGAAGTCGTACGGTAATTGAGCAACGCAGTTGTGAACTGCGTCAGGTTCAACGATTTCCCCTTTCGATCGTCCCCCAGCATAATTGCGGCACTTACCCATCCCCGTGATCACGCCCTGGGAGAACGCCTTGCCGAGCGTATCCACATTGACCACCGCCGATCCGGCGTTGCTGGTGCAACTCTCCGACAGCCACCTGTTTGCCGAAGCGGACGGCGCGTTGCTGGGCATGAATACCCGCGACAGCCTGCAAAAGGTCATCGAGCTGGTGCGCGCGCAACAGCCGCGGATTGACTTGATCCTGGCCACGGGTGATCTGTCCCAGGACGGGACGCTGGAGTCCTACCAGCAGTTTCGCGACATGACGCGCCAGCTCGATGCGCCGGCGCGCTGGATTCCCGGCAATCACGATGAGCCGTGGATCATGGCTGAGGCGGCGGTGCAGAGCGCTTTGCTCGAACCGGTGGTGGATATCGGCAACTGGCGGGTCACGTTGCTCGATTCGGCGGTGCCAGGCTCGGTGCCGGGTTATTTGCAGGATGAACAGCTGCAGTTGCTCGCCCGCTCGTTGAGCGAAGCGCCGGAACGTCATCATCTGGTGTGCTTCCACCATCACCCGGTGTCCATCGGTTGCGCATGGATGGAGCCGATTGGCTTGCGCAATCCCGAGGCGCTGTTCGCCGTGCTGGAGCGTTTCGAACAGGTGCGCGCGGTGTTGTGGGGGCATGTGCATCAGGAGATCGACCAGATGCGCAATGGCGTACGTTTGATCGCCTCGCCCTCGACTTGCATCCAGTTCGAGCCCGGCAGCGAGGATTTCAAGGTCGGGGAACAGGCACCGGGCTATCGCTGGTTGCGGCTGCTGCCCGACGGGCGGCTGGAAACCGGGGTGGAGCGGGTCACCGGGTTTGATTTCACTGTGGATTACGGTTCCAACGGCTACTGATTTTTTCATTTTTTCTGGAAAACCTGGTCGCGCCCTTCGCGAGCAAGCCCGCTCCCACAGGGGGGCTTGTGACCGACGCAGGTCCAGTGTGGGAGCGGGCTTGCTCGCGAAGGCGTCTACACAGACGCCGTGAATTCTGCGGATATCCCCGATTCTCCCGAGTCCCTGTAAACTCCGCCTCTTTAGCCGACGCACAGGGAGCTCAAATGTCCGGTTCGATCCTTTATATCCACGGCTTCAACAGCTCGCCGTTGTCGAAGAAGGCCTGCCAGTTGATCGACGTGATGGAGCGCCTGGGCCTGAGCGAACACTTGCGCGTTCCGGCATTGCACCACCACCCGCGCCAGGCTATCGAGCAGCTGGAGCGGGCGATTACCGAGCTGGGGCGGCCACTGCTGGTCGGCAGCTCGCTCGGCGGCTACTATGCCACTCACCTGGCCGAGCGCCATGGCTTGAAAGCCCTGTTGATCAACCCTGCCGTCAGCCCGCACCGGATGTTCGACGGCTTTCTGGGGACGCAGAAAAACCTGTATACCGAAGAGACCTGGGAAATGACCCACGACCATGTGACGGCCCTGGCCGAACTGGAAGTGCCGGCGCCCCAGGAGCCGCAGCGTTATCAGGTATGGTTGCAAACGGCTGACGAAACGCTGGACTATCGCCTCGCCCAGCAGTATTACCGGGCATGCGCCTTGCGTATCCAGGCCGGAGGCGACCACAGTTTCCAGGGTTTAGCCGGGCAATTGCCGGCCATGTTGAGTTTTGCCGGCATTGGCGCCGATTTGTATCAGGCAATCGATTTCACCGCATTGTGAGCGATAGCCCCATGAATTCTTTTTTCACCGAACACTGACGACGAGACCCCATGGCCACTCCCAGCGCTAGCTCTTATAACGCAGACGCCATCGAAGTCCTCTCGGGCCTCGACCCGGTGCGCAAACGCCCCGGCATGTACACCGACACCAGTCGGCCGAACCACCTTGCCCAGGAAGTCATCGACAACAGTGTCGACGAAGCCTTGGCCGGGCATGCCACATCGGTGCAAGTGATCCTGCATGCCGACCATTCCCTGGAAGTCAGCGACGACGGCCGTGGCATGCCGGTGGACATTCACCCCGAGGAAGGTGTTTCGGGCGTCGAGTTGATCCTCACCAAGCTTCATGCTGGTGGCAAGTTTTCCAACAAGAACTACCAGTTCTCCGGCGGTTTGCACGGTGTGGGTATTTCCGTGGTCAACGCCTTGTCGACCGAAGTGCGAGTGCGGGTAAAGCGTGATGGCAACGAATACCAGATGACCTTCAAGGATGGCTACAAGGCCACCGAGCTGGAAATCGTCGGCACTGTCGGCAAGCGCAATACCGGCACCAGCGTGTTCTTCGCGCCGGATCCGAAATACTTCGACTCCCCGAAATTCTCCATCAGCCGCCTCAAGCACGTGCTCAAGGCCAAGGCCGTGTTGTGCCCGGGGCTGCTGGTCAGCTTTGAAGACAAGGCCACCGGCGAGAAAGTCGAATGGCATTACGAGGACGGCCTGCGTTCCTATCTGGTGGATGCGGTCAGCGAATTCGAGCGCCTGCCGGACGAGCCGTTCTGCTGCAGCCTGGCCGGTAATAAAGAAGCGGTGGATTGGGCGCTGCTGTGGCTACCCGAAGGTGGCGACGCGGTTCAGGAAAGCTACGTCAACCTGATCCCGACCGCCCAGGGCGGCACCCACGTCAACGGTCTGCGCCAGGGCCTGCTCGACGCCATGCGCGAGTTCTGCGAATTCCGCAGCCTGTTGCCACGCGGCGTGAAGCTGGCGCCGGAAGACGTCTGGGAGCGCATCGCCTTCGTTCTGTCGATGAAGATGCAGGAACCGCAATTCTCCGGCCAGACCAAGGAGCGGCTGTCTTCTCGTGAAGCGGCGGCGTTTGTCTCCGGTGTGGTCAAGGATGCGTTCAGCCTGTGGCTCAATGCCAACCCGGAAACCGGCATGCTGCTGGCGGAACTGGCGATCAACAACGCCGGTCGTCGCCTCAAGGCCAGCAAGAAGGTCGAACGCAAACGCATTACCCAAGGCCCGGCGCTGCCGGGCAAGCTGGCCGACTGTGCCGGACAGGACCCGATGCGTTCCGAACTGTTCCTGGTGGAAGGTGATTCCGCCGGCGGTTCCGCCAAGCAAGCGCGGGACAAGGAATTCCAGGCGATCCTGCCGTTGCGCGGCAAGATCCTCAACACCTGGGAAGTCGACGGCAGCGAAGTGCTGGCCAGTCAGGAAGTGCACAACATCGCCGTGGCCATCGGCGTCGATCCGGGCGCGGCGGACATGAGCCAGCTGCGCTACGGCAAGATCTGCATCCTCGCCGACGCCGACTCCGACGGTCTGCACATCGCGACCTTGCTGTGCGCCTTGTTCGTCCAGCATTTCCGCCCGTTGGTGGATGCCGGTCACGTCTACGTCGCGATGCCGCCGTTGTACCGCATCGACCTGGGCAAAGAGATCTACTACGCCCTCGATGAAGCCGAACGCGATGGCATCCTCGATCGCCTGGTGGCCGAGAAGAAGCGCGGCAAGCCGCAAGTCACCCGATTCAAGGGGCTGGGCGAAATGAACCCGCCGCAGCTGCGCGAGACCACCATGGACCCGAACACTCGGCGTCTGGTGCAATTGACCCTGGAAGATTTCGAGGCTACCTCGGAAATGATGGACATGCTGCTGGCGAAGAAACGCGCTGGCGATCGCAAGACCTGGCTGGAGTCCAAGGGCAACCTGGCCGAGGTGCTGGGCTGATGCGTCTGGGCTTTGCCCTGGCCTGTGGGTTGCTGCTGACGTCGATCACGGTATCTGCCGAGCCGGCGCCACAGCTGCGCCTGTTGTCCGGGCATGTCGTCGACGGCATGCGCGGAGGCAACCTGTCCGGGCTGGCGCAGTGCGGTCATGATCTGTGGGCGGTTTCCGACCGCGACGATGACCAGATCTACCGCCTCGATACCAGCGAATCTGCCTGGCAGGCACAAACGGTGCACATCGACGTACCGCTGGTGCCTGACAGCGGTTTGCCTTGGGGGCTGAAGTCTCGCGTCTGGGGGGCTTCGTTCGTGCGTGGCGGTGATCTGGACTTTGAAGGCATCACCTGCGACAGCGCCGGCAATCGTTACATCGTCAGCGAAGGCCATGCCGCTGTCTTGCAAGTGCCGCCAACGGGGCCTGCCGCCTGGCTGAAAATTTCGCCGATGCTGGTTCGCGAGGCACGGGCCAGAGGCCTGCTGTTGCAATTCAATGCGCTGTTCGAAGGGCTGGCGGTCAATCAGGCGGGCGATCAGATGTGGTTCGCCGCCGAGCGGCAAGGCCGGGGATTGCTGATGATCAAGCGCAAACAGACCCTGTGGGAATGCGACGGTGGCTGCGTGCTGCTGAGCGAGGCGGGCATGGAAATGCAGCCCGAGCAGTTTCCCCATGCCGAAGCCGTGCCGCGGGACTTCTCTGACCTGTCGCTGTTCAACGGCAAGCTGTTCACCCTTGAACGCAACGCCTACCAGATCTGCCGCCGGGATCCGCAGACGGCCAAGGTCGAGCGCTGCTGGTCGTACGCCGCCGAGTTGTTGCAGGAAAACCGTCGTTATCCACAGAACTACGGACTGGAAGAAGCGTTGATCGTGGATGCCGACGGCGCCTGGATCGGTGTCGACAATAACTTCGGCGCGCGCGCCGATGGCGAAGTCCGTCCGGTGGTCTGGCGCTTCGCTGCACCGGAAGGTGGCTGGAGTGCCAAGCCATGAGACAACAAACCCCGGGTCAGCGCATCGGCCGGGTGTTTATGGTGTTGGCCTGGTGTGCGGCGCTGTTTCTGGCCACGCGGTTTTTCGGTCAGTGGGAAGCGCGTCAGCAAAATCCGAATGTGGTGGTCAGCTCGGAGCAGGGCGAAGGTTTCATTGAGGTGAAACTGGTGAGCAATGTGCAGGGGCATTTCGTCGTCAGCGGCCAGATCAACGGCCAGCCGGTGGACTTCATGCTCGACACCGGCGCGACCGATGTGTCGATTCCGGCGGACCTGGCCAAGCGTTTGAAGCTCGAAGAAGGATTCGGCGTGACCCTGAGCACGGCCAATGGCCTGAGCCAGGGCTATCGCACCCGTATTGAACGCCTGCAACTGGGCGACATCGTGCTGCGGGATGTACGCGCACTGGTGGCCCCGGGGCTGCATGGCGATCAGGTGTTGCTCGGCATGAGCGCACTGAACAAACTTGAATTTACCCAGCGCGGTGGCACCATGCTGCTGCGCCAGACAACGAACCGATGAGGCCCGCATGAGCGACTCCCTTGATCTCAGCCTGGACGGTGTAGAACGCCGCTCGCTGGCTGACTTCACCGAAAATGCCTACCTCAACTACTCCATGTACGTGATCATGGACCGTGCCTTGCCGCATATCGGCGACGGCCTGAAGCCTGTACAGCGCCGCATCATTTATGCGATGAGCGAGTTGGGGCTGGACGCCGATTCCAAGCACAAGAAATCGGCGCGTACCGTCGGTGACGTGCTCGGCAAGTTCCACCCCCACGGCGATTCGGCCTGCTACGAAGCCATGGTGCTGATGGCCCAGCCGTTCAGCTATCGCTACACGCTGGTCGACGGCCAGGGCAACTGGGGTGCGCCGGATGATCCCAAGTCCTTCGCCGCCATGCGTTACACCGAAGCGCGGTTGTCGCGTTATTCCGAAGTGCTGCTCAGCGAATTGGGCCAGGGCACGGCGGACTGGGGGCCAAACTTCGACGGTACTCTCGACGAACCATTGGTGTTGCCGGCACGTTTGCCGAATATCCTGCTCAACGGCACCACCGGTATCGCCGTGGGCATGGCCACCGACGTACCGCCGCACAACCTGCGCGAAGTCGCCACGGCGTGCGTGCGCTTGCTCGATGAGCCAAAAGCCACGGTTGAACAGCTCTGTGAACACATTCAGGGCCCGGATTACCCGACCGAAGCGGAAATCATCACCCCGCGCGCCGATCTGCTGAAAATGTATGAAACCGGCAAGGGCTCGGTGCGCATGCGCGCCGTGTATCACATCGAAGACGGCGACATCATCGTCACCGCGCTGCCGCATCAGGTCTCGGGTGCCAAGGTGCTGGAACAGATCGCCGCAATGATGCAGGCCAAACCGTCCAAGGCGCCGCAAATTGCCGACCTGCGTGACGAGTCCGACCACGAAAACCCGTGCCGGATCGTGATCATTCCGGGTGCGCGGAAAAACTTCGACCACGATGCGCTGATGCAGCACCTGTTCGCCAGCACCGAGCTGGAGTCGAGCTACCGGGTCAACATCAACATCATCGGCCTGGACGGCAAGCCGCAGCTGAAAAACCTGCGGGCGCTGCTGGTCGAATGGCTGGAGTTCCGGGTGCAGACCGTGCGTCGTCGCCTGCAATTCCGCCTCGATAAAGTCGAGCGTCGCCTGCACCTGTTGGACGGTTTGTTGATCGCCTACCTCAACCTGGATGAAGTGATCCACATCATCCGTACCGAGGAGTACCCACGGGCCAAACTGATCGAGCGTTTCGCCCTGAGCGAAATCCAGGCCGACTACATCCTCGACACCCGTTTGCGTCAGTTGGCGCGACTGGAAGAGATGAAGCTGCGTGCCGAGCAGGATGAACTGCTCAAGGAACAAGCCAAGCTGCAAGCCCTGCTGAGCAGCGAAGCCAAGTTGAAAAAACTGGTGCGCAGCGAACTGATCAAGGACGCTGAAACCTACGGGGATGACCGCCGGTCGCCTATTGTCGAGCGCGCCGAAGCCAAGGCCCTGACCGAGCACGATCTGCTGCCGAACGAGAAAGTGACGGTCGTGCTGTCGGAAAAAGGCTGGATTCGCTCCGCCAAAGGCCACGAAATCGACGCCACTGGGCTTTCCTACAAGGCCGGGGACGGTTTCAGGGCGCTGGCAGCCGGGCGCTCCAACCAGTTTGCCGTGTTCATCGACTCCACCGGCCGCAGTTATTCGGTGGCCGCCCACACCTTGCCGTCGGCCCGTGGCCAGGGCGAGCCGCTGACCGGTCGCCTGACGCCGCCGCCAGGGGCGAGTTTCGAATGCGTGCTGATGCCGGAAGACGATGCGCTGTATGTGATAGCCTCCGACGCCGGCTACGGCTTCGTGGTCAAGGGTGAAGACCTGCAGGCCAAGAACAAGGCGGGCAAGGCCCTGCTGAGCCTACCGAACAACGCCAAAGTCATGCTGCCGCGCCCAGTGGCCGATCGTGAGCAGAACTGGCTGGCGTCGGTGACGACCGAAGGTCGCCTGCTGATCTTCAAAATCAGCGACCTGCCACAATTAGGTAAGGGCAAAGGCAACAAGATCATCGGGATTCCCGGTGAGCGAGTGGCCAGTCGTGAAGAGTATGTGACGGACATCGCCGTATTGCCGGACGGTGCAACACTGGTGTTGCAGGCCGGGAAACGTACCTTGTCACTGAAAGCGGACGACCTCGAACACTACAAGGGTGAACGTGGTCGTCGTGGCAATAAATTGCCGCGTGGTTTCCAGCGGGTAGATGCGCTGCTCGTCGAAAACCTCAATTAGGCGACCTAGGGGGCGTTCTCGACTAGTTTCCCCACCGCGCCGGGTCTGCTGTTGTGCAGGGCAAGGCGCGAGAAGCGAGGTTTGGTCACTCCAAATAAGCTTCGAGCAACACAGCCCTGCACAACAGCAGGCCCGGCCCTTCGGGTTGTGCCTTAAAGCGGGCCAGGCTGCGTTGGAGTCCTTGGAAAGGGAGCAACCATTACCAGCGGCCTCCGCCTTGCCTGGCCCGCTTTAAGGCGACAACGCGGTGGGGAAACTAGGCGAGAACGCCCCCTGGAAGCGCCGAACTACGAATTAACCCGTAGTTCGGCGCTTTGCGCTGGAGTCGGAACGCATATTCACGGATGATATGGCCTTTCAAACGCCGGCATTGCCGCGCGTTCTTCATATTTGTTGAGTATTTTCACTGTGGTCAGCCTTTTAGCGATCACCTGGATGGGACGATGACTGCTCTGCGCCTTCCTTTTATTCTTCTGCTCGCCGGCATTCTTGGCCTGGCGGGTTGCAGCGTTCACCAACCGGTGTCGTTGTATCAGCTGGACGCTGGTAGTCCAGTTCAGCCCGCACAGAACGCGGGCATGGCGGTATTGTTGGGGCCGGTCACCGTGGCCGACTACCTGCAACGCGAAACCCTGTTGCAGCGTCAGCCGGATGGCAGCCTGCAAGCCTCGACCGACGGTCGTTGGGCTGGCAGCCTTTCGTCGGATATCGATCAGTTGCTGCTGCGTCAGGTCGCAGGTCACCTGGACAGCCAGCGCGTAGTGCTGGCCCCGGCGACAGTGGGCTTCACCCCGGACGTTCAGGTGCTGCTGACCATCACACGCCTGGACTCGGGTGAAAAACAACCGGCGATCCTCGACGCGCAATGGCGCCTGATCGACCGTCGCGGGCAGGTTCGCGACAACCGCATCATCCATTTGCAGGAACAGCATGCCGGTAGCACGGCGGCTCAGGTCCAGGCGCAGGGCGTATTGCTGCAACGCCTGGCCGAGCAACTGTCGGTGGCGCTCAAGCCGCTGGCCAATCAGCCGCCGATCGCCGACGTCCCGCGCAAGCCGGCAGCCAAGGCGGCAGCACCTGCGGTAGAACAGGAAAAGCAGCCGAAAATACCGATGGCCGCGCCTATTCGTACGGATATGGAAGTGTTCCGCTTCTAAGCCAGGATGGATTTGAAACAAAGCCCGCATTGATGCGGGTTTTGTTGTTTCTGCAGGTTGGAGATATCTGGCGTCAGTTCCGGCCTCTTCGCGGGCAAGCCCGCTCCCACAATTATCTCTGTGAACACAGATCTTGTGTACGACCACGTCCCATGTGGGAGCGGGCTTGCCCGCGAAGGCGTCATGACAGGCAACAAAAAAGCCCGCAGACGATCGCTCATCTGCGGGCTTCACTTGGCCGGGCCTAAGGCTTAAGCGCGACGCTCATGCATCCGCGCCAATTGCCGTTCAAGCATCGATGGATACGGCTCCATCAATCGTTCCACGCAGCATGCACCTTCAGGGCTGGCAATCGGACGGATCCGTGCGCGCTGGCGAATCAAGGCGTCGTCGCTGATCTTGCGCTCCACCAGCAGCAGGTTGCGGCTGTGTTGCGACAAGGCGAGGGCGTCCTGGGCGGGGTCGGTCAGCAGCAGGTCGATCTGGCTCAGGCCGAACAGTTCGTCGCCCAGGGTCAGGCCCAGCTGCAATTGCAGGGTGATGCCGCTGTCCGCGACTTCGATCTGCAACTGGTGGCCCAGGGCCCGCAGCAGCTCGCCACAGCAAATGGCGTTGGTCAGGTAATCGTCACCGCAGTCTTCCGTGTGGAACAGCATCAACGTGCTGCCATCGTTCAAGGTCTCCACTTCGCCTTGATACAGCGACGCGGCCTGGTCGAGGCAATCGCGATAGCGTTCGAGCAGTTCTTCAAGACGCGCCCGCGGCAGGCGTCGCAGTTGTTCCTGGGAGCCCAGTTGCACTGCCAGTACCGCGCTGTGTTGCGGCACGCTCGGCGTGGCCTTGCGAATCACCGGTTGTGGGGTGCTGTCCAGCGACTCGTCGCGCAGATCGGCGAACGGGTCATTATCATCGTCGTCTTCGACGGTGCTGACGATCTGCCGTGGCGCTGGCTTGAGCGCCGCTACCGGGCGGCTCTCGTCGAAACTCGGATCGCGCAGGTTACGGACTTCGAAGGCCGGGTCGGCTTCGTCATCCATGTCGTCGAATTCCGGTTCCGGCACAGGGGCGGGCTCCGGGGCGAAGTTGGCGTGCAGCTGACGCGCCAGGTCGCCGATTTCGTCCTGGCGGTCGGTGGCCGGGGTGTATTCATCGATATTGCGCAGCCACACCCGCAATTGCAGCAGCGGCGTGGAGAGATAACGCCCCATGCGCAGGCTCAGGGCCAAAGACAGGGCCAGCAGGATGGCGCTCAGAATGCCCATGCTTTGCAGGCTGATGGTCATCGGCTGCTGGAACTGGTCCATGTCCAGGCTGATGCGCAATTGCCCGGCAGTCACGTCCTGGAAGGTGATCTTGCTCTGGTACATGCCCTCGGCTTCGCCCAGCAGGCCATGCTTGGGGCGCTGGCCGGATTCGGCAAGGATGCGGTTGTCCGGGCTGTAGATGGCGGCGTGGGCCACCAGCTTGTTCTTGGTCAGGTTATTGAGCAGCACATTGAGGCTGAGGATGTCGTTGGACACCAACAGTTCGGTGGCCGAGGTGGCCGTCTGCGTGGTCAGGCTTTCGCCCAGCGCATCCGCCTGCTCGTGCATGGCCTGCTTGAACTGCAGGCCCATCACACCGGCATAGATGACCAGGGCCAGGGCGACCAGGATCACGTTATGGCTGGCGATGCGCAATGCAATCGGTACACGGCGGTGGCGCAGTGCCCGGAAGATCAGCAGGAAGAAGTTGTCGGTTTTTACTGGCGTGGGCCGGTTCACTTGAGCTCGGCTCTTTTGTCCGTGGAGTTGACGCGCAGTATAGCGACAGGCCCTAGGCCGTCAAAGCGCTCACGGTGCCCGATGGTCACTGAAAGTGGGTAGAATGCGGTTTTTTTCCACCTGCGGGGGTGCGCCTTGCGCGAAATCGTCCTGATAAACATCACGGGAGTCGACCGTCCGGGTCTGACTGCGGCCATTACCGGCGTTCTGGCCCAGGGTGGTGTGAACATTCTCGACATCGGTCAGGCGGTGATCCACGACACCTTGTCGTTTGGCATCCTGGTTGAAATTCCCGACACCGAGCAAGGCAAGTCTGTGCTCAAGGACATCCTGTTCAAGGGTTACGAGCTCGATCAACAGGTCCGTTTCACACCGGTGTCCGAAGTGGATTACCAGCAGTGGGTCGGCAACCAGGGTAAAAAGCGCCACATCGTGACCTTGTTGACCCGCAAGGTGACAGCCGGGCAGTTGCAGGCCGTGAGCTCGATCACCGCCAAATATGGCCTGAACATCGACCACATCGATCGTCTGTCCGGGCGCATGCCGCTGGACACGCCGGCCGACAAGGGCAAGGGTTGCATCGAGTTTTCTGTGCGTGGCGAGGCGGCTGATCCGCAAGCGCTGCGTGCCGAATTCCTCAGCGTTGCCCAGGAACTGAACGTCGACATCGCTTTCCAGGAAGATTCGCTGTTCCGTCGCAACCGTCGCCTGGCGGTGTTCGACATGGATTCAACGCTGATCGAAGCCGAAGTGATCGATGAACTGGCCAAGGCGGCTGGCGTGGGTGACAAGGTGTCGGAAATCACCGAGCGGGCGATGGCCGGTGAACTGGATTTCCGCGCCAGCTTCAAGGAGCGCCTGGCTTTGCTCAAAGGTCTGGACGTCAACGTGCTGGATTCCATCGGCGCCTCGCTGCGCCTGACCGAAGGTGCTGAAACCCTGTTCGCCGAACTCAAGCGCCTGGGCTACAAGACCGCGATTCTGTCGGGCGGCTTCACCTACTTCGCCAAGCAATTGCAGGCCAAGCTGGGTATCGACTACGTGTTTGCCAACGAACTGGAAGTGGTCGACGGCAAAGTCACCGGCGTGGCGGTCGAGCCGATTGTCGATGCGCAGCGCAAGGCGGATTTGCTGAAGGAACTGGCACACAAGGAAGGCTTGCGCCTGGAGCAGACCATTGCGGTCGGTGACGGTGCCAATGACTTGCCGATGCTGGCGATTGCCGGGTTGGGTGTGGCGTTCCGCGCCAAGCCGCTGGTGAAACAGTCGGCCAAGCAGGCGATTTCGACGCTGGGTCTGGATGGCGTGCTGTATCTGCTGGGCTTCCGAGATCGGGACGGCCAGCTGTAACACCGCAAAACTACTGTAGGAGCGAGCTTGCTCGCGATGAACAGCGGGGCGACGCGGGCATTCAGATTGCCCGCGTCATCGTTAACGTCCATCGCGAGCAAGCTCGCTCCTACAGGTATGTGCGTTGATCAGGCTTTTGGTGAGCCCATGCCCTGACCCATCTGCACCGCAGTACCGGCGGTCATTTCTTCAGCCCACTTCACCTGATCCGGCCCGAACAGTACGACGGCGGTCGAACCCAGCTTGAAGCGACCCAGTTCCGCACCTTTTTCCAGGTGGATCGGCGCGCGGGAGGCTTCGTCGTAGCGGAAGGTTTTCAGCTCGCGTTTCGGCGGCGTGACCAGACCGGCCCAGACGGTTTCGATCGATGCAACGATCATTGCGCCCACCAGCACCACGGCCATCGGCCCGCGCTCGGTGTCGAAAATGCACGCCACGCGCTCGTTGCGGGCGAACAGTTCCGGAACGTTTTCAGCGGTGGTCTGGTTGACCGAGAACAGGCGACCCGGGATGTAGACCATCTCGCGCAGGGTGCCGGCCAGTGGCATGTGCACGCGGTGATAGTCCTTCGGCGACAGGTAGATGGTCGCGAAGTCACCACCCATGAACGGCGCAGCGTTTGCTGCATCGCCACCCAACAGTTCCAGCACGCTGAAGCTGTGGCCTTTGGCCTGGAACACGCGGCCATGCTCGATCGGGCCGAGCTGGCTGATCGCGCCGTCGGCCGGGCTGAGGACCGCGCCCGGGGTCTCGTCCAGCGGACGGGCACCGTCTTTCAGTGCGCGGGTGAAGAACGCGTTGAAGTGCTCGTAGGCGGTCAGGTCTTCGACCAGCGCCAGGGACATGTCCACCTGATAACGCTTGGCGAACCAGGTGGTAAAGGCATTCTTGAACCAGCGCACGCGGCATTCGGCAATGCAGCCGGCCAGTCGCGAGAGCAAGTTGTGGGGCAGCAGGTACTGGCTGATGATAAACAGACGCTTGTTCATTAACGGTCCTTAAAAATCTCAAATCTCTACAGGGGTATCGGGATGGTTGCCCCATTCGCCCCAGGAGCCGGCGTAGCCTTTGACCCGCGGATAACCGAGAGCCTTGGCCACCAGATAGGTAAAGCCAGAACGATGATGGGTCTGGCAGTGGGTAATCACTTCTTTGTCTTTGCTGATCCCGAGTTGTTCGAGGATCTGCGGCATGTCGGTGCGGATGCGCAGCTGGCGCGTCTGATCCATGCCGGCGGTCCATTCGAAATTGACCGCGCCGGGAATGTGCCCGCCCTTGGCTGCCAGGACTTTCTCGCCGGAGTACTCCAGCGGCCCGCGTGCATCCCAGATCGCCAGGTCGGCGGCGCCGAGACGGCTTTGCAGGTATTCGCGGGTAGCGGTGGGTTCGTCGTGCAAGGTCAGTGAAACCGGGCCACCCACGGGTGGCGGGATCTGGATCGACATGGGCGAACCTTCAGCCAGCCAGGCCGGTAGGCCACCGTCGACATAGTGGTACTTGCTGTGGCCGATGACATCCAGCAGCCAGATGAAGCGCCCGGCCCAACCGCCGCCTTCGTCGTCATACACCACGTAGACCGCGTCGGGGTTGTGTCCCAGCTCACCAAACAGCGTTTCGAGTGCTGCCAGCGGGGGCATCAGTCCAGGGGCGGGGGGCTGGCCGAGCTGCGTGCGCTTCGGATCGACAAAGCGCGCGCCGGGAATGTGCCCTTCGGCGTAGCGGGCGGCACTGGTCAAGTCCACCAGAATCAGTTCGCGGGCGTCGAGGCGAGGGAGCAAGTCGCTCGGCTCGATCACCAGCGGCAAGCCAGAGAAGTCAGACATGTGAGGTCTCCAGAGCACAAAAGGGAGGATTGTAACGCAGCTTATTGGCCTCGGTGGCTAAAGCTGTGCAGGGCTTTCTCGATGCACTGCGCGGTTTTGCCGAAGGCCTGTACGGAAATTTCCGAAAACGGCCCGCCGCCTTGATCCGCCACGACGATCATGATCACCCTTCCATTGTTGACTAGCGAACGCAGCAGCAAGTGTTCGCCGCTGAACTGTGAGCGCAGGCTGTTGGGCAGCAGGGCCGAGAATTGCGCGTTGTTGGCTGGCGTCAGGCGCACCTGGGCCTGTTGCGCGAGCAGGCGCTGCAACACGTTGCTCTGGCTGACCACGAAGTTCAGCCCGGCCGCTTCCTTCGGCAGACCGGCCGTCTGGTGCACGCGCAGGTTGGCGTGGGTACGGTCGGCCATCAGGATCATCACCCGACGCATGCCGCAGGCCACGAGGGCGTCCCGGGCGGCGATGGTCAAGTGCATGGCGTTGGTGAAGCGACTCGGCTCGACCAGCAATTCGGCGCATTGCTTGCGCCACGTTGCCAGCTCTTCGGCGCTCGGTGCCGCCGCCGGCAGCAAGCCTGCGTGGACACGGTTCAAGCCCCACGGCCAGATCAGCGATTCGGCAGGGTGCCAGAGGTCGGGCATGGCGTGATGGCGGGCGCTGTTGGCGGCTTGCTGGTGCAATTGTTGCTGCAGCTCGTCCATCGGCATTTGCAGGTAAAGGCTGGTCAGGTACTGCCAGCGCTCACTGTGCGGGCTGTCCCAGGCGTGTTGTGCCGACAGCGCCAGACCGTTGGCCAGCAGCACCGTATTGGCCGGTTGATTGAGCCAGCGACGCAGGGTCGGATCGTCATCGAGGCGGTTCTGCTGGCGCAGTGGATGCTCGCTGTCACGGGCGATGCGCAGGACTTTCACCAGTTCGCGCTGTTCAGTGAGCAACAGTCGATAGCCCTGCTGCACCCAGATCGGCAAGCGCCAGATCTCCACCAGTGCCTGGCCGATGTCCAGCAGGCGCACACCAAACAGTTGCTGTTCGACTTTGCGTGCCGACTCACCTTTATGGATGACCCGCAGCTCCCAGTCTTCGAGCAGTTTTGGATGGGTCAGCGCCAGCGGCCACAGGGGCGAAAGAAACAGCAGGCTGCCCCAGTGGATGTCCTGCCACAGGCGCGCCAGGCGACTGGCAAAAAAGCCGTTGGCCTGTTGCGTGGCGTGCTGGCTGATCATCTGCAACTGACGCAGGGCTTTGGGAATCTCGGACTGGGGTTCGGCGGGCAGGCGCGCGAGCAGCTCTTCGGTGCGCTTCAGACCGAGGCGGTTGATCGCAATTTCAAGGTTTTCCGCAGGCTCGGTCATGCTGCCATGGGTATGCCGGTTGGCTTCGCGAATCACGCTCAAGGCCAGGGCCGGACTGCCTTGCATCAAGTCGGCGATGTCGCGTAGCGAGCTGCGATTGTCGCCGATGGCCTTGCAGACCCGGTCGTGGCTGGCTTGCGGAACCGGCAGGCGTACGCCATCGAGAAGCTTGACCCAGCCTTCGAGAGTGGTCGGTTTCGGGGTTGTAACGTTCGTTTCGTTAACCATGGTGGGAGGCGATCATCGTCAACATTACCTATGCCCGGATGGGGTCAAATCAGTTTTTCGCCTGAACTGGCTATAGTCTGGCGCAGTTTTGCCGATAAGGAGAAGAAGAGATTTTTTAACTTCCGAATATGACCTTGAACCCGACTCAGTAAGTGCTCTCCTAACCTATGGCTAAAATTATCGGCATCATCGTCGTATTCGCGAGCGTGCTCGGCGGATACGTGCTTTCCCACGGCAAGATTGCCGCCCTGATCCAGCCTTTTGAGGTCATGATCATCGGCGGCGCCGCCCTCGGCGCATTTTTGCAGGCCAACCCCGGCTACATGACGATGCACGTGCTCAAGAAGTCCCTGAGCATGTTTGGTTCGCGTTTCAACCACGGCTTCTATCTGGAAGTGCTGGGCCTGATCTACGAGATCCTCAACAAGAGCCGCCGCGAAGGCATGATGGCCATCGAAGGCGACATCGAAGATGCCGCCGCGAGCCCGATCTTCGCCAAGTACCCGACGGTTCTCAAGGACGAGCGCATGACCGCGTTCATCTGCGATTACCTGCGCATCATGTCCTCCGGCAACATGGCCCCGCACGAGCTGGAAGGCTTGTTCGACATGGAACTGTTCAGCCTTAAGGAAGACCTGGAACACCCATCCCACGCCGTGAACGGCATCGCCGACGCCATGCCCGGTTTCGGTATTGTCGCGGCGGTACTGGGGATCGTGGTGACCATGGCTTCGCTGGGTGAGGGCGATCAGAAGTCCATCGGCCTGCACGTGGGTGCGGCACTGGTGGGTACCTTCTTCGGTATTCTCGCCGCCTACGGCTTCTTCGGCCCGCTGGCCCATTCCCTGGCCCACGATGCCAAGGAAGAGCTGAACGTCTACGAAGCCATCAAGGCCTCGCTGGTAGCTTCGGCTTCCGGCATGCCGCCATCGCTGGCCGTGGAGTTCGGACGCAAGGTGCTGTACCCGGCGCACCGTCCAAGCTTCGCCGAGCTGGAACAAGCGGTTCGCGGTCGATAAGCCATGGAAAATAACCAGCCGATAATCATCAAGCGCGTCAAGCGCATCGCCGGCGGGCACCACGGGGGCGCGTGGAAAATCGCCTTCGCCGACTTCGCCACGGCGATGATGGCGTTCTTTCTGGTGTTGTGGCTGCTGTCCACCGCCACGCCGGAACAGAAGATTGCCATCGCCGGTTACTTCAAGGACCCGATCGGCTTTTCCGAAAGCGGCACGCCGTACATCATCGATCTGGGCGGCACGCCGACCCTGGCGCCGGAAAACACCCTCAACCCCGAGGTGAAGTCCCAGCCACAACCGGACAAGGTCACCATCGATACCGACCAGGTTGAAGGCATGGCCGAGCAGGTCGAGAAAGAACGCCTCGAGCTGTTGCTGCAAGAGCTGCAGAACAAGGTCGAAGAGAACCCGCAGCTGCAGAAGTTCAAGGATCAGATCCTGTTCGAAATCACGCCGGACGGCCTGCGTATCCAGATCATGGACGCGGAAAACCGCCCGATGTTCGACTCGGGTTCAGCCCGTCTGAAGCCGTATTTCGAAGACATCCTGCTGGCCATGGCCGACACCATCAAGGCGGTGCCGAACAAGATCAGCATCAGCGGCCACACCGATGCCAAGCCGTACACCGGCACCGGTGATTTCGGTAACTGGGAGCTTTCGGCCAACCGTGCCAACGCTGCACGGCGTGCGCTGGTGGCGGGCAGTTATCCGGATGCTCAGGTGGCGCGTGTGGTCGGCTATGCCTCGTCGGCGCTGTTCGATCGCGAGCATCCGTTCAACCCGGTGAACCGCCGTATCGACATCGTGGTGCTGACGAAGAAAGCCCAGCGAGCGATCGAAGGTTCGCAAGGGGCGGAGCCTGCTCCTGATGCACCGCAGGGTTCGGCCGCTCCGGGAGCCGTACCGGCTGCGCCAGTCGACCCGAACGCGTTGCCGGCGGACAAGGAACCTCTGCCGGCTCACGAGCTTCGTGAACGTCTGAACCTGTTTGATGGCCCGGCGCCGAAACCGGGTGAGCCAGCCAAACCGGCTGAACCGCCTAAGCAGTGACCGACAAAAAAGCCGACAGCGATGTCGGCTTTTTTGTGTCTATTTCGTGCCTGTGTCTCCGAGTGCTTTGTGTCTGCCTGGTAGCTGTAGGAACGATCTGAAGTTTTTCGCCAAGGTTCTCAGTCGTGCACGAATCTGTCTATAGTTCAGCCGTTGCCGCTCACGCAGTGACCGATCTTAGCCGGTCGAATCAAAGAGGGAATCTCATCCAATTGATTGGAGTTAGACCTATGGCTAAGTACCACCTTCTGCAAGGCAACCTCAGCGTCGGTCCGACGCTGTACATCGATACCGAAGCACGTGCTTCCGATCTTCTTGAAACTGCCGTCCACCGAATCAAAGCTGCACGCAATTTGCTCAACAGCGTCACCTGCCTGTGCGTGAAAGATGCCGAAGGTCATGACCTGGAGCATTTCGCCAACGCCGCACACATATTGATTCAGGATGGCTGCGACGCCTTGGATGCGCTGGGGTGGACGCTGGAAAAGATCGCACGCTGAGAATAAGAAAGCCGCGTTAGTCGTGCAATGCTGCTCACTTAAGAGATAGAGCGAACAATAAACAACCTGTGGCGAGGGAGCTTGCTCCCGTTGGACTGCGCAGCAGTCCCATTTTTAGGGCCGCTTCGCGCCCCTGCGGGAGCAAGCTCCCTCGCCACGGGTACAGTGTTCGTCCTTTAGTGAACAGCATTACGATAGTCGCGGCTTTTTTATGTGTGCGACACGACTGGAATGAATGCTGCCGATCATTTTCGTGGTGTCACGAAAATGATCGATAGGCCGCAAGGCGAGTACCAAAAGCCGCGACACGATCACGGTTTTTTTGCCTTTACTGCAGTTTCAGAACCCACGAATGATCCGCGTCTTGAGATCGGCGTGAAAGCGATCCGCATTGGATTTGTTGACGCTGCGCGCCGACTCGCTGCCGGTCACTGATTCCAGTGACATCGAGCGCTTGAGTGTCGCTTCGTTGCGATAGGCATCGATAAAGAAGTCGATGTCCCGGTCGCTGATCAGCTTCGGCCATTTATCTAGGTACAACGGCAGCTCAGTCGGGCCGGTCTTGAACGAGCAGATACGCCGATTAGTGATAGTCGCCTCGCCGATTTCGAACGGCACCCACCAGGACAGCGCGGTTTTCTCCGACACCACCGCCAGCAGGTGCGTGCATTCGCTGATGTTGCGGGTGATCACCCCGGTGATGTCATCGGTGGTCTGGGATTCGATATCCAGTACGTCGAGGTAGGTCTTGATATTGGCCTGGATCAGGCGCCCGTTGATTTTGACCGCGTGGGCGCGATCCATGTGGCGGTAGCTGATAAACACTGGCATCAGAAATGTCCCTTGATCGCGAGTTCGCGGTAATAGGCGCCGAGGGCGGTGAGGCGGCAGCCGGTGGCGTGGATGGCGGCGTAGTACATGTGTTCGGCGTCCACCGGTTCGACCAGGCTGTGGCGGTTGCACTTTTGCAGTTGGGCGAAGACTTCGCCGTGTTCCGGGTTGAACTCGGGTTCGGTGGGCTCAAAGCTGGGGGCGAGGGGGTATACCGACTCCGCTTCGGCAAACCATTCGGGGAGTTTGCGCAGGATTTCCTTGGGGATCAGCGGCGACACTTCGCGCAGGGAAATGAACTGCGAGACGTTGGTCTTGAACACCGGACGCTGTTCCCAGGCGTCGAGGGCATTGTCGACAAACGAATAAAGGCTGCCGGGAGTGATCTTGCCCAGGATGTTCGCTGCACCACCGTGCAGGGCCTGGAGCAGCAATCCGGTGAACACGCCGTGCTGCACGCCCTCCATCGCCGGCTCTTCCTTTTTGCAGGCGGTCAGGATGGTCATGCCGTCGCCGACCACGCTGCCTTCACTGCGCAAGGCGCGCAGTTCGCCGGCCGAGCCGCTCTGGCAACAATCGAGAATGATCACTTTGTTTTTGATCTTGGTGGCTTTGCTCGCCCAGTTGAAAATGTCACTGAGGCGAATCCCGTCCTTGGCGCTCTTGTAATCCTGCGGGATCAACATGCCTTCGTCGGTGTCGGTATCGAAGCTGCCGTGGCCGGCGAAATACAGCAGCGCGACATTGCAGTCCCCGGAAAACAGCTCGCGGATCTGGTCTTCGAGTTTTTCCCGGCTCAGGTAGTCCTCGGCAGAGGTCAGTACGATGTTCTTGAAGTTCGGATCGCCATTGGCGTCAGTCTTCAGCACGGAGGCCATGGCCATGGCGTCATTGCTGCAACCGCTCAGGCGCGATACATGGGTGTAGTCGTTGATGCCGATAAACAGTCCCTTGCGCATGGTTACACCGCCGTATGCTGGCGAATCGCATCGATGATGCTGTTGGTGTTCCATGCACATTCGGCATGTGCCGCGTCACGTACCACCGTGGAAATGCGCTCGGCACCGAACGGCTTGATCGCAATGATCACCTTGCCCATGCGCTTGGCGATCTCGATTTCCTTGTTGATCCACTTGCTGTAGGTGGAGTACATCCCGGCCATGATCAATACCGCCGAACACGGACGGATCTTGTTTTCGATGGCCTCCTCAAGTTGTTTGTCGGTTTTCGCGCCGACAATCGGGTTGTCTGGTGGCACCGAAAAATTCTTGTAGGTGAAACCGGGCTTGGCATTGAGCAGGCGCACGAGATTGTCGTGGGCGTCGGGGTAGTTCCACGAGTGGCTGATGAATAGATGGTAGGTTTGCATGGGTGTCCCTCGGTGTCGCAGGAGTGCGAAGAGGGTTTGAACTTAGGTGAATACAGGGCGGCCACAAGGTGTCGGCGCGGAAAGAGAAATGCCCTACAAGCGAGCGTGCGCACGCCTTACAGAAAAGTCTGATATTTAAGCGGGGAAAGATCCAGCCGCCGGCCGCTCCGCTGAAAGCAGGGCGGTCGGCACGTCTGTTTAGTAGCCGTTTTCCGGCAGGCTGGCGATGATCGAGCGGTAACTGTTCATCCGTTGCTGCTGCACGCGGCCGTCTTCAAGGGCCTTGAGCAGGGCGCAGCCGGGTTCGCGGTCATGCTTGCAGTCACGGAAGCGGCAGGTGCCGAGCAGATCGTTGAACTCGATGAAGCCGGCTTCGACGTCGGCACGGCTTACATGGCCCAGGCCGAATTCACGGATACCCGGGGAGTCGATCAACTCACCGCCGCCGGGGAAGTGGAACAACCGCGCGGTAGTGGTGGTATGGGTGCCCTGGCCGGATAGCTCGGACAGCGGGCCGACGCGGGTTTCGACATCCGGCAGCAGGCTGTTGACCAGCGACGACTTGCCGACACCGGACTGGCCGACGAACACGCTGATGCGTCCGTCCAGTTGCGTCTGCAATTGCTCCATGCCGTTGCCGTGGTGCGCCGACACTTCCAGCACCGGATAACCGAGGGTGCGGTATACGGCGAGCAAGGCATTCAGCGCAGGGGCGTTGTTTTCGTCGATCAGGTCGAATTTGTTCAGCAGCAACAGCGGCTTGATGCCCGCATGCTCGGCCGCCACCAGATAGCGGTCGATCAGGTTGGCGTGGGGTTCGGGCAGCGGTGCAAACACGATGACGATCATGTCGACGTTGGCCGCCACAGGCTTGAGCTGACCACGGCTGTCCGGGCGGCACAGCTCGGTGTTGCGCGGCAGTTGCGCCACGATCACGCCGATACCCTGGTTGCCGGCACGCCAGACCACCTGATCGCCGGTCACCAGCGCCGGCAGGTTGGCGCGCAGGTGGCAACGGAACACCTGGCCGGCCAGTTCGCCGTCGCGGGCCTCGACCTCGACCTGCACGCCGAAGTGCGCGATCACCAGACCGTGCTGTTCCGGGCCCAGATCGCCGCCCTCAAGCGCCTCGACAGCCGAGGACTCGCGTTTGGCGGCGCGGGCAGCGCGTTCGCCCTGAATCTTTTCGATGCGCCAGTTTTGACGACGATTGAGTTGGCGTTTGGCCATGGGTGTTCCGTATAAAGAATGCAGCGATTAGGTAAAACGGCCGCGAGTTTAGCACGCCCGGCTACCGGCCTAGGCTAAACTGCGCAGCATTGCCTAGGAGCCGACACATGCAAAATCCGCAGAACCTGATCTGGATCGACCTGGAAATGACCGGTCTGAACCCGGACACCGACGTCATCATCGAAATGGCCACCATCGTCACCGACAGTGACCTGAATACCCTGGCCGAAGGCCCGGTGATCGCCATTCACCACAGCGACGAAATCCTCGCCGGCATGGACGAGTGGAACACCCGTCAGCACGGCGGTTCCGGGCTGACCCAGCGGGTTCGCGACAGCCGCATCAGCATGGCCGAAGCCGAAGCCGAAACCATCGCCTTCCTGGAAAAGTGGGTGCCGAAGGGCAAGTCGCCGATTTGCGGCAACAGCATCTGCCAGGACCGTCGCTTCCTTTATACCCACATGAAATCTTTGGAAAGCTATTTCCACTACCGCAACCTCGACGTGTCCACGCTCAAAGAGCTGGCTGCGCGCTGGGCACCGGATGTGCGTGACAGCTTCAAGAAGGGCAGCACGCATCTAGCCCTGGACGACATCCGCGAATCCATCGCCGAGTTGCAGCACTACCGCAAGCATTTCATCAAGGCTTGAAGATGCCCGGCGAGGGCTTCTGTGGCGAGGGGGCTTGCCCCCGTTGGGGCGCGCAGCGGCCCTAAACCAGCCAGCGTGTTCTATCAGGCAAGCCGCGCGCGCTGGTTTACGACTGCTTCGCAGCCGGACGGGAGCAAGCTCCCTCGCCACAGGGTGTGTCTGCCCTCTTTTGGTGCTCCAGCGAAGTCAGTAGACTGCGCGCCTTTTCTGCAAGGACCGCCCCATGCTGCTGATGCTCTACCTGATCGCCATCACCACCGAAGCCATGACCGGTGCCCTGTCTGCCGGCCGTCGTGGCATGGACTGGTTCGGTGTGGTGTTGATTGCTTGTGTCACGGCGTTGGGTGGCGGTTCGGTACGCGACGTGTTGCTTGGGCACTACCCGCTAACCTGGGTCAAACACCCGGAATACCTGGTGCTGACGTCTGTCGCCGCGATGATTACGGTGTTCACGGCGCGCTGGATGCGCCATTTGCGTTCACTGTTCCTGGTGCTTGATGCCATGGGGCTCGTGGCATTTACCCTGATCGGCTGCATCACCGCCCTGGAAATGGGCCATGGCATGTTGGTGGCATCGGTCAGTGGTGTGATCACCGGCGTCTTCGGCGGCATCCTGCGGGACATCTTCTGCAACGATATTCCGCTGATCTTCCGGCGTGAGCTCTATGCCAGCGTCTCGTTTGCGGCAGCGTGGTGCTACATGCTCTGCATCTATCTGCAATTACCCGATGAACAATCGATTCTGATCACTTTGTTCGGCGGTTTTCTGCTGCGCTTGCTGGCGATCCGTTTTCAATGGGAAATGCCCAAGTTCGTCTACAACGACGAAGCCTGACGTTCGGCGTGTTGCCGCAACGCCCATTCGACATGCTCACGCACCAGTTCTGAAGGATGCTGCCGTCGCGCCTTCAGCGCTTCCAGCACCGGAATCGTTGAGGGCGCATTACCCAAGCCCACCGCCAGGTTGCGCAACCAGTTTTCGTAACCGGTCCGGCGCAGCGGCGAGCCTTCGGTGCTGCTCAGAAATTTTTCTTCATCCCACATGAACAGTTCCGCCAGCCCGGCATTGTCCAGATTGTGCCGCGGCTTGAAGTCGCTTTCACCGGACGGGCGGGCGAAGCGGTTCCACGGGCAGACGATCTGGCAGTCATCACAGCCGAACACCCGATTGCCGATCAGCGGCCGCAAATCTTCAGGGATGGCGCCTTTGAGTTCGATGGTCAGGTAGGAAATGCAGCGTCGGGCATCCAGCACATAGGGGCCGACGAAGGCATTGGTCGGGCAAATGTCGAGGCAGGCGCTGCACCGCCCGCAGTGTTCGGTGGCGTGGGGCGGGTCGACCGGCAGCGGCAAGTCGACGAACAGTTCGGCGAGGAAGAAATAACTGCCGGCCTTGCGATTCAAGACCAGGGTATTTTTGCCGATCCATCCAAGACCCGCCTGTTCGGCGATGGCTTTTTCCAGCACCGGGGCACTGTCGACAAAAGCGCGGAAGCCGAACGGGCCGATCTCGGCCTGAATTTTTTCCGCCAGTTGTTGCACGCGTTTGCGGATCAGCTTGTGGTAATCGCGACCCAGGGCATAACGGGAGACGTAGGCTTTTTCCGGTTGGGCCAACACTTTCGCCATTTGGGTGTCGCCGGCCAGGTAGTCCATGCGTAGCGAAACCACGCGCAACGTACCCGGCACCAGCTCTTCGGGGTGCGAGCGCTTGCTGCCGTGGGCGCCCATGTAGTCCATTTCGCCGTGGTAGCCGGCTTCGAGCCAGCGTTCCAGGTGCTGCTCATGCTCGGCCAGGTCGAGGCCGCTGATGCCGACTTGTTGAAAGCCCAGCTCGCGGCCCCAGTCCTTGATGGATTGGGCGAGGGCAGGCAGGTCTGTGGTAATAGCGGGCATGAGGCGAGAGAAACCGGAGCTGAGGTGCGTATAATTCTGCCAGACATCGGAGCCCGAAGACGCATGCCGCACACTAAAGATGAATTACCCGACGCGCTGTATAGCGCCGCCCAGGTGCGAGCACTCGACGCGAGCCTGATCGCCGCCGGCACAGCGGGCTTCGAATTGATGCAGCGCGCGGCGCGGGCGACGTGGCGGGCGTTGGTGCGGCAGTGGCCGACAGCGAACGAACTGAGCGTGCTGGCCGGACATGGCAATAACGCTGGGGACGGGTATCTGGTGGCCGTATTGGCCCAACGTGCCGGTTGGTCGGTGCGGGTGCTGGCTGTGGGGGATCCGCAGCGCTTGCAGGGTGATGCGGCGTTGGCCCATGCCGAGGCGGTGTCCGAAAACGTGCTCATCGAGCCCTGGACGGCACAATCCGGATTGCGCGGCATTGTGCTGGATGCTTTGCTTGGCACCGGACTGAGCGGCGATGTGCGTGAGCCGTATGCCAGCGCCATCGCCGCGATCAATGCCTGCGGACTGCCGGTTGCGGCGGTGGATATTCCGTCAGGGTTGTGCGCTGATACGGGCCGCATCCTTGGTCATGCCGTGCATGCTGACCTGACGGTCACGTTCATTGGCTTGAAGGTGGGGTTGTTCACCGGTGATGCGGCGGATGTGGTCGGCGAACTGGTGTTCAATGACTTGCACGCCGATTCGCAGTTGATTGGTGGCGCGGCGTTCACCGCTCGTCGTCTGACGGCCGCTAACCTTCCGCGTCCAGCGCCCCGGACCCCGACCTCCCATAAAGGCCGATTCGGCCATGTGCTGCTGATCGGTGGTGATCGCGGGTTGGGTGGCGCGATCCTGCTGAGCGCGCAAAGTGCGCTGCGTAGCGGGGCAGGCATGGTGTCGGTGGCGACTCGCAGCGAACACGTGTCCGCCGCGCTGGCGCGGATCCCCGAGGCGATGGTGCTGGGCACTTCGTCGGCCAATCAGCTGATGGTTTTGCTGCAAAAAGTTTCCGTGTTGGTTGTCGGTCCGGGGCTGGGGCAGGCTGGCTGGGGGCGCAGCTTGTTGTCGGCCGCTGCCAATGCACCGCTGCCGCAAGTCTGGGACGCTGATGCGCTGAACATGTTGGCCGAGGAGCGTGTGAGTTTGCCCGGCAATTGCGTGATCACTCCGCATCCGGGCGAAGCGGCGCGTTTGCTAGGGGTGAGCACTGCCGACGTTCAGTCTGACCGTCCCGCCGCAGCCCATGCCTTGAGCAAAAAATATACAGCTGTCGTCGTCCTGAAAGGTGCCGGCAGCCTGATCGCCCATCCTGATGGGCGTCTGGCGCTGTGTCATCAGGGGCACCCGGCCATGGCCACCGCTGGTTTGGGCGATGTACTGGCCGGTCTGGTCGGCGCATTGCTGGCCCAGGGCATGGAGCCATTCGACGCAACATGCCTGGCGGTCTGGCTGCACGCCAATGCCGGCGGGCAACAAGGAAAATTCGGCCGTGGGCTGGCGGCCAGTGATTTGATTCCAGCCATTCGTCAGTTGTTGGAGGAGCAAGCACCGTGTCTGAAGTAACCCTGTACCTGGCCGATGAGCAGGCCATGAGCGACTTTGGCGCACGCGTTGCCCGAATCACCCAAGGCCATGGCCTGATCTTCCTTGAGGGCAACCTGGGGATGGGCAAAACCACGTTGTCCCGAGGCATCATCCGCGGCTTTGGGCATGTCGGGGCAGTCAAAAGCCCGACCTTCACCTTGGTTGAGCCTTACGAGATTGGCGACATTCGAGCCTTCCATTTCGATTTGTACCGTCTGGTCGATCCGGAGGAACTGGAGTTCCTCGGTATCCGTGACTACTTCGAAGACGATGCCCTGTGTCTGATCGAATGGCCCGATAAAGGTGCAGGCTTTTTGCCAAAGCCTGACCTGACCATTACCATTAGCCCGCAAGACAGCGGGCGTTCGCTGAAAATTTTATCCCAGGGCTCGCGTGGCGAGGCCTGGTGTGCCGCTTTGGCATTGGAATCCAAATAGATGATGGGGTTAGGTATGCGCTTTCGCGCGTTGGTGGCTGCCGTAGGGGTGTTGTTTTTGGCGGTGACCGTCGACGCTGTGGCCGATTCGAAGGTCAACAGTGTTCGTCTGTGGCGTGCACCGGACAACACACGACTGGTGTTTGACCTGACCGGCCCGGTGCAACACAGCGTCTTTACCCTGACGGCTCCGGACCGCCTGGTCATCGACATCAATGGCGCGACCCTCGGTGCGCCGCTCAACGTCAACACCTCGAACACCCCGATTACCGCCATGCGCTCGGCCCAGCGTACACCGACCGACCTGCGGGTGGTCATCGACCTGAAAAAGGCCGTGACGCCGAAAAGCTTCTCCCTGGCGCCGAACGCCCAGTACGGCAACCGGTTGGTGGTCGATCTGTTCGATAACGCCGCAGATGCTGCGCCTCCTCCAGCGCCGACACCGTCGGTCGCCACGGTGCCCGCCGTGCCGGTAACGCCTGCGGAACCGGCGATCAAGTTGCCACCGGCTCCGGCCGGCAAGCGCGACATCATTGTGGTGATCGACGCCGGTCACGGCGGCGAAGACCCGGGGGCCTCGGGCTCCCGTGGTCAACGTGAAAAAGACGTGGTACTGGCCATCGCCCGTGAACTGCAACGGCAGGTCAACGGCATGAAAGGCTTCCGCGCCGAACTGACCCGTACCGGCGACTACTTCATTCCGTTACGCGGCCGTACTGAAATTGCCCGCAAGAAAGGCGCCGACCTGTTCGTCTCGATCCACGCCGACGCCGCGCCTTCTGCCGCCGCTTTCGGTGCCTCGGTGTTTGCCCTGTCCGATCGCGGCGCGACTTCCGAGACCGCCCGCTGGCTGGCCGACAGCGAAAACCGTTCCGACTTGATCGGTGGTGCCGGCAACGTCAGCCTCGATGACAAGGACCGCATGCTCGCCGGCGTACTGCTTGACCTGTCGATGACGGCATCCCTGACGTCCAGCCTGAACGTTGGTCAGAAGGTGCTGAGCAACATCGGCCGGGTGACACCGCTGCACAAGCAACGGGTCGAACAGGCCGGGTTCATGGTGCTGAAGTCGCCGGACATTCCGTCGATCCTGGTGGAAACCGGGTTTATCTCCAACGCCGACGAAGCCTCGAAGCTTGCCGCGTCGAGCCACCAGCAGGCGCTGGCGCGCTCTATCAGCAGCGGCGTGCGCCAGTTCTTCCAGCAGAACCCGCCACCGGGCACTTACATTGCCTGGCTGCGTGATTCCGGCAAGATTGTGCAGGGGCCGCGTGATCACCGCGTCAACCCGGGCGAAACCCTTGCGATGATCGCCGTGCGCTATCAGGTATCGCCTGCGACCCTGCGCAGCGCCAACAACCTGTCGAGCGATGAGCTCAAGATCGGTCAGCACCTGACCATTCCGGGCACTGAACTGGCGGCCAAAGAATGAATCAGGTCGTGAGCAACGGCGCGCGAATCGAGCTGCTCAGCCCGCGACTGGCGAACCAGATTGCCGCGGGTGAGGTGGTCGAACGCCCGGCTTCGGTGATCAAGGAGCTGCTGGAAAACAGCCTCGACTCCGGCGCCAAACGCATCGACGTCGATGTGGAGCAGGGCGGCGTCAAACTGCTACGTGTGCGCGACGATGGCAGCGGCATTTCCGCCGATGACCTGCCTTTGGCCCTGGCCCGTCACGCCACCAGCAAGATCCGCAACCTGGAAGACCTCGAACAGGTCATGAGCCTGGGGTTTCGCGGCGAGGCCCTGGCATCGATCAGCTCCGTCGCGCGCCTGACCCTGACCTCCCGCACCCGCGACGCCGATCAGGCCTGGCAGGTCGAGACCGAGGGTCGGGACATGGCGCCCCGTGTGCAGCCTGCGGCCCATCCGGTGGGCACTTCGGTTGAAGTGCGCGACCTGTTCTTCAATACGCCGGCGCGGCGCAAGTTTCTCAAGACCGAAAAAACCGAATTCGATCACCTGCAAGAAGTGATCAGGCGTCTGGCCTTGGCGCGTTTCGATGTGGCGTTCCATCTGCGCCATAACGGCAAGACCATCCTCAGCCTGCACGAGGCCCATGATGATGCGGCCCGTGCCCGGCGCGTGGCGGCGATCTGCGGGCCGGGTTTCCTCGAGCAAGCGCTGCCGATCGAAATCGAGCGCAACGGCCTGCATCTATGGGGCTGGGTCGGCTTGCCGACCTTCAACCGCAGCCAGGCCGATTTGCAGTATTTCTTCGTCAATGGCCGTGCCGTGCGCGACAAACTGGTGGCCCACGCGGTGCGCCAAGCCTATCGCGACGTGCTGTTCAACGGTCGACACCCGACCTTCGTGCTGTTTTTCGAAGTCGATCCGACCGGCGTCGACGTCAACGTGCACCCGACCAAGCACGAAGTGCGCTTCCGTGAAGGGCGCATGGTTCACGATTTCCTCTACGGCACCTTGCACCGCGCCTTGGGCGATGTGCGACCGGACGATCATCTGGCGGCGCCGGTTGCCACGGCCATCGTCCGGCCTACCGGCCTCGAAGCCGGTGAATTCGGGCCCCAGGGCGAAATGCGCCTGGCCGCCAATGCGCTGCTGGAACAGCCCCAGGCTCAGCCGTCGATCAATACGCCGGCGGGCTCGGGTTCTGGCGCGGGTTATCAATATCAGTACACGCCGCGTCCGCAGTCCGGAGTTCCTGTCGCCGAAGCGCAGGCCGCCTATCGCGAGTTTTTTGCGCCGCTGCCCGAGGCCAATGCCGTTGCGCTGCCGGCGGGGCAGGACGACATCCCGCCGCTGGGTTATGCGCTGGCACAACTCAAGGGCATCTACATTCTTTCGGAAAACGCTCAGGGCCTGGTGCTGGTGGACATGCACGCCGCCCACGAGCGGATCATGTATGAGCGGCTGAAGGTTGCCATGGCCAGTGAGGGCCTGAGCGGCCAGCCGTTGCTGGTGCCGGAGTCCCTGGCCGTCAGTCAGCGTGAAGCCGATTGCGCCGAGGAGCATGTCGCCTGGTTCCAGCGCCTGGGCTTTGAATTGCAGCGCCTGGGCCCGGAAACCCTGGCGATCCGGCAGATCCCGGCACTGCTCAAGCAGGCCGAAGCCAACCGTTTGGTCGCCGACGTCCTGGCTGATCTGATGGAGTTCGGCACCAGCGACCGCATTCAGGCGCACCTGAACGAATTGCTCGGGACCATGGCCTGCCACGGTGCGGTCCGGGCAAATCGACGCCTGGCCCTGCCGGAAATGAACGGTCTGCTGCGTGACATGGAAATCACCGAGCGCAGCGGTCAATGCAACCATGGCCGACCGACCTGGACCCAACTGGGCCTGGACGATCTGGACAAACTGTTCTTGCGCGGTCGTTGATGAGCCAGTTCCCACCTGCGATTTTCCTGATGGGCCCGACCGCCGCCGGCAAGACCGACCTGGCCATCGAGCTCACCAAGGTCCTGCCTTGCGAGTTGATCAGCGTCGATTCGGCGCTGGTCTACCGTGGTATGGATATCGGCACCGCCAAGCCTTCCAAAGAGCTGCTGGCGCAATACCCGCATCGTCTGATCGATATTCTCGACCCGGCCGAGAGCTATTCGGCTGCTGATTTCCGCCGTGATGCCCTGGAAGCCATGGCCGATATCACCGCGCGCGGAAAAATTCCGCTGCTGGTGGGCGGCACCATGCTCTATTACAAGGCTTTGGTTGAAGGTCTGGCGGATATGCCGGCCGCCGATCCCGAGGTCCGCGCGCAAATCGAAGAAGAGGCTGCGCGCCTTGGCTGGCAAGCCTTGCACGAACAATTGGCGGTGATCGATCCGGAGTCCGCGGTGCGAATACATCCGAACGATCCCCAGCGATTGAGTCGAGCACTGGAGGTTTATCGTGTCAGCGGTCAAAGCATGACCGCCCTGCGATTGCAACAATCTGTGCAAAGTACCGAAGCAGCCGCTTCGGGACTGCAACAATTGCCCTATACTGTCGCGAACTTGGCCATTGCCCCGGCAAATCGCCAGGTACTGCACGAGCGAATTAAACAAAGATTCACTTTAATGTTGGAACAGGGATTCATTGACGAGGTCGTAGCCCTGCGTAATAGAGGTGACCTGCATGCCGGGTTGCCGTCTATACGTGCAGTAGGCTACCGCCAAGTCTGGGACTACCTGGATGGCAAGCTGACGTCAGCCGAGATGCAGGAGCGTGGAATCATTGCCACGCGCCAATTGGCGAAACGCCAGTTCACCTGGCTGCGCAGTTGGACTGATCTGCATTGGCTGGACAGTCTGGATTGCGACAATCTGCCGCGCGCCTTGAAATACCTTGGGACCATCTCCATATTGAGCTGAGTCCTTGCAATTGCCGTCTATCCTTGGGGGTGTGGCGGCTAAAGCCATCTGTTTACCTATTTTTTATATTGAATCCTTAAAGGAGTGCGGCACATGTCAAAAGGGCATTCGCTACAAGACCCTTACTTGAATACTTTACGTAAAGAGAAAGTTGGGGTGTCCATCTACCTGGTCAACGGTATCAAACTGCAAGGCACGATCGAGTCTTTCGACCAGTTCGTTATCCTGCTGAAAAACACCGTCAGCCAGATGGTCTACAAACACGCGATCTCTACAGTGGTGCCGGTTCGTCCAATTCGTCTGCCTAGCGCAACCGAATCCGAAGCTGGTGACGCTGAGCCAGGTAACGCCTGATAGGAGTCTCCTTTGTTCTTTGAGCGCCACGGTGGTGGTGAGCGAGCCATTCTCGTTCACTTGGATGGACAGGACCCTGAGGCGCGCGAAGATCCGCAGGAGTTTCAGGAGTTGGCTATTTCGGCTGGCGCCGAGACCGTCGCGTTTTTCAACGTGCCGCGTCATCGGCCAACCGCCAAAACCCTGATCAGCAGCGGCAAGGTCGAAGAATTGCGCGACTTGGTCCAGGCCGAACAGGTCGATCTGGTGATTTTCAATCACATCCTCACGCCCAGTCAGGAACGTAACCTCGAACGTATTTTCGAGTGTCGCGTGATCGACCGCACGGGTTTGATTCTCGATATCTTCGCTCAACGCGCCCGCACCCATGAAGGCAAGCTCCAGGTCGAACTGGCCCAGCTTGAGCACATGAGTACGCGGCTGGTTCGCGGCTGGACTCACCTTGAACGACAGAAAGGCGGTATCGGCCTGCGCGGTCCGGGTGAAACCCAGCTGGAAACCGACCGGCGCCTGTTGCGGGTTCGCCTGAGGCAGATCAAGGGACGCCTGGAAAAGGTCCGCAGCCAGCGTGAGCAATCGCGCCGCGGCCGCAAACGGGCTGACATTCCGACGGTTTCACTGGTGGGTTATACCAACGCCGGCAAATCGACGCTGTTCAACTCGGTAACCGATTCCGACGTCTTCGCGGCTGACCAGTTGTTCGCCACCCTCGACCCGACCTTGCGCCGACTCGAGCTCGATGACCTCGGTCCGATCGTGCTGGCGGACACCGTGGGCTTCATTCGCCACTTGCCGCACAAGCTGGTCGAGGCATTTCGGGCTACGCTCGAAGAGTCGAGCAACTCCGACCTGTTGCTGCACGTGATCGACTCCCATGAACCCGAGCGTATGGCCCAGATTGAACAGGTCATGGTGGTGCTCGGAGAGATCGGGGCTCAAGACTTGCCGATCCTGGAGGTCTATAACAAACTCGATTTGCTCGAGGGCGTGGAGCCGCAGATCCAGCGCGATGCCGATGGCAAACCGCAGCGGGTCTGGCTTTCGGCGAAAGATGGTACGGGTCTTGACCTGCTCAAGCAGGCCGTGGCCGAGCTGCTTGGCGATGAGTTGTTTGTTGGCACCTTGCGCTTGCCGAACCGATTTGCTCGACTGCGTGCGCAGTTTTTCGAACTTGGTGCGGTACAGAAAGAAGAACACGATGACGAAGGTATCAGTTTACTGGCCGTTCGTTTGCCACGAGCCGAATTGAATCGGCTGGTGAGCCGCGAAGGTTTGCAACCGATGGAATTCATCGAGCAACACACTTTGCAATAAAAGCCTGAGAAAGCGGTTGTGTCGTGGTGACAGGCATTCTGTAGCATTGGTCGGCGCGCCGTGGGTGCGTCTTTGCTTTATCAGATGGAGAGCGCTATGGCTTGGAATGAGCCGGGTGGCAACTCGAATAATCAGGATCCTTGGGGTGGCAAGCGTCGTAACAACGGCGACCGCAAGGGACCACCGGATCTCGACGAGGCCTTCCGAAAGCTGCAGGAAAGCCTGAACGGTTTGTTCGGTGGTGGTAAGAAACGTAGTGGCGACGACGGCGGTGGTCCGGGCAAGAGTGGCGGCTTTGGCGGCCTGCTCGGCATCGGTCTGGTCGTGCTGGCCGCCGTTTGGCTGTACAGCGCGGTTTATGTCGTCGACGAGCAGGAGCAAGCCGTGGTGCTGCGCTTAGGCAAGTACTACGAAACCGTGGGTCCGGGCCTGAACATCTACTTCCCGCCGATCGACAGGAAGTACATGGAAAACGTCACGCGTGAGCGTGCCTACACCAAGCAGGGCCAGATGCTGACTGAAGACGAGAACATCGTCGAAGTGCCGCTGACCGTGCAGTACAAGATCAGCAACCTGCAGGACTTCGTGCTGAGCGTCGATCAGCCGGAAATCAGCCTGCAGCACGCGACCGACAGCGCCTTGCGCCATGTGGTGGGTTCCACCGCGATGGACCAGGTCCTGACCGAAGGTCGTGAACTGATGGCCAGCGAGATCAAGGAGCGTCTGCAGCGCTTCATGGACACCTACCGCACCGGTATCACCGTTACCCAGGTCAACGTTCAGAGCGCAGCGGCACCGCGTGAAGTCCAGGAAGCCTTCGATGACGTGATCCGTGCCCGGGAAGACGAGCAGCGTTCGCGTAACCAGGCTGAGACCTATGCCAACGGCGTCGTGCCGGAAGCCCGTGGTCAGGCCCAGCGCATTCTCGAAGATGCCAATGGCTACCGTGACGAAACCGTCTCGCGCGCCAAGGGTGAGGCCGATCGCTTCACCAAACTGGTCGCCGAGTATCGCAAGGCACCTGAAGTCACCCGCCAGCGTCTGTACCTGGACACCATGCAGGAAGTCTTCAGCAACACCAGCAAGGTTCTCGTGACCGGCAACAAGAATGGCCAGAGCAACCTGCTGTACCTGCCTCTGGACAAGATGGTCGAAAGTGGTCGCAGCACCAGCACTCCGGTGACCGGCGCGGCAGCCACCGGCAATGAAGCGAATGCGCGTGCGGCAGCTGATCTGCAGCAACAGCAAGCACGTACCAGGGAGAGTCGCTGATGAGCAATAAATCGCTGATCGCCCTTATTGTCGGCGTCGTCGTGGCGATCGCTGCCTGGAACTGCTTCTACATCGTGGCTCAGACCGAGCGTGCGGTGTTGCTGCAGTTCGGTCGCGTGGTCCAGACCGATGTTCAGCCAGGCCTGCATGTGAAAGTGCCTTACGTTAACCAGGTGCGTAAATTCGACGCACGCCTGATGACGCTGGATGCACCGACACAACGCTTCCTGACGCTGGAAAAGAAAGCCGTGATGGTCGATGCCTACGCCAAGTGGCGCGTGAAGGACGCAGAGCGTTACTACACCGCGACTTCCGGCCTCAAGCAGATCGCCGACGAGCGTCTGTCCCGTCGCCTGGAATCGGGCCTGCGTGACCAGTTCGGTAAGCGCACCCTGCACGAAGTGGTGTCGGGTGAACGTGATGCGCTGATGGCGGATATCACGGCTTCGCTGAACAAGATGGCCGAGAAAGAGCTGGGCATCGAAGTGGTCGATGTTCGGGTCAAGACCATCGACCTGCCGAAAGAAGTGAACCGCAGTGTGTTCGAACGTATGAGCACCGAGCGTGAGCGCGAAGCTCGCGAGCACCGCGCCAAGGGTAACGAGCTGGCCGAAGGCATCCGTGCCGACGCCGATCGTCAACGCCGCGTGCTGCTGGCTGAAGCCTATCGTGAATCCGAAGAGGTTCGCGGTGATGGCGATGCCCAGGCCGCTGCGATCTACTCCAAGGCCTACGGTCAGGATCAGGAGTTCTACGCGTTCTACCGTAGCCTGCGCGCCTACCGTGAAAGCTTCGCGAACAAATCCGACGTCATGGTCCTCGACCCAAGCAGCGACTTCTTCCACTACCTGGAAAAAGCCAAGCCTTGATACGGCGTTGACCTGATTTATCCCCCCGCCGGGCGGCTAAAACCTCTGGCGGGGTGATCCTTTGGGAAAACGTGTGTATGATGCGGCAGCCGGGAAATTCCCGGCTTTTTTGCGTCTGCATGTTTGATTGCTGTTTTAAAGCAGATGCCGGGCCGATTGGCTCGACAGTTTTTCGAGGAAAGTGGTTGGCGAAGCCGGTAGAAGGGCTTTTCGCTCCGTCGCTCATGCGCGTGGTTTGTGCGCAAGCCGATCATTTTCTGCTTCACTCAAGGCTCGCCGACAGGCTGGTCGCCCGGAGATAGGGGAAGGCGTAATGGCAACGGTAGACCGCTGGCTTCTGCCAGATGGCATCGAAGAAGTACTGCCACCGGAAGCTGCGCGTATTGAAGTCGCGCGTCGTCAGGTGTTGGATCTGTTCCAGAGCTGGGGTTACGAGTTTGTCGTGACTCCCCATATCGAGTACCTGGAATCCCTGCTGACCGGCGCGGGCCAGGACCTGGATCTGCGCACCTTCAAGGTCATCGACCCGCAATCGGGCCGTCAGATGGGTTTCCGTGCCGACATCACGCCGCAAGTGGCGCGCATCGATGCGCACACTCTGCGTCGTGAAGGCCCAAGCCGCCTGTGCTATGCCGGTAGTGTCCTGCACGCTCAGCCTCGCGCCTTGTCGTCCTCGCGCAGCCCGATTCAACTGGGTGCCGAGTTGTACGGCGACGCCAGCCCGAGCAGCGACGTCGAAGTCATCAGCCTGATGTTGGCGATGCTGCAACTGGCCGATGTGCCGGATGTGCACATGGACCTAGGTCATGTCGGTATCTACCGTGGGCTGGCCCGCGCCGCCGGTTTGTCCGGTGAAGTCGAGCAACAGTTGTTCGATGCCTTGCAACGTAAGGCCATTGACGAGGTCATTACCTTGACCGAAGGCTTGCCTGCCGATCTGTCGGGCATGCTGCGCGCGTTGGTCGACCTGTGTGGCGGTCGTGAAGTGCTGGCTGCGGCCCGCGAGCGTCTGGCCAAGGCGCCGGCTCCTGTTCTGGCAGCGCTGGACGACTTGCTGGCGATTGCCGAGCGGCTGTCCGGGCGTTTCCCTGAGCTGCCGCTGTATTTCGACCTGGGCGAGCTGCGCGGTTACCACTACCACACCGGTGTGGTGTTCGCCGTGTTCGTACCGGGTGTTGGCCAGTCCATTGCCCAAGGCGGTCGTTACGACGACATCGGCGCCGACTTCGGTCGCGCCCGTCCGGCTACCGGCTTTTCCACCGATTTGAAAACCCTGGTGACCCTGGGGCGTGCTGAGATCGAGCTACCGTCTGGCGGTATCTGGATGCCTGACAGTACGGATGCGGCACTCTGGCAGCAGGTTTGCCAGTTGCGCAGTGAGGGTCAGCGTGTCGTTCAGGCCTTGCCTGGACAACCTTTGGCCGCCGCCCGTGAAGCGGACTGCGACCGGCAATTGATTCAGCAGAACGGGCTTTGGCAAGTTTCGCCACTGGCTTCTTGAGTTTTCCCGCCGGCTGCCGCCGGCACCAAGTTTGCGCGAATGAGGACAAGTGTTATGGGTAAGAATGTCGTAGTCCTGGGCACCCAATGGGGTGATGAGGGCAAAGGCAAGATCGTTGATCTGCTGACCGAACATGCTGCCGCCGTAGTGCGTTACCAAGGTGGCCACAACGCTGGCCACACCCTGGTGATCGACGGTGAAAAGACCGTCTTGCACCTGATTCCGTCGGGCGTGCTGCGCGAAGGCGTGCAGTGCCTGATCGGCAACGGCGTGGTGGTTGCACCTGACGCCCTGATGCGGGAAATCGTCAAGCTGGAAGAGAAAGGCGTACCGGTGCGCGAGCGCCTGCGTATCAGCCCTTCCTGCCCGCTGATCCTGTCCTACCACGTAGCGCTGGACCAGGCCCGTGAAAAGGCCCGTGGCGAGCTGAAGATCGGCACCACCGGTCGCGGCATCGGCCCGGCGTACGAAGACAAGGTCGCACGTCGCGGCCTGCGCATCGGCGACCTGTTTCACCGCGAGCGTTTCGCCGCCAAGCTGGGCGAGTTGCTGGATTACCACAACTTCGTACTGGTCAATTACTACAAAGAACCAGCCATCGACTTCCAGAAGACTCTGGACGAGTGCATGGAATACGCCGAGCTGCTCAAGCCGATGATGCTGGACGTCACCGCCGAGCTGCACAACCTGCGTCGCGCTGGCAAAGACATCATGTTCGAAGGCGCCCAGGGCTCCCTGCTGGACATCGACCACGGTACCTACCCGTACGTCACCAGCTCCAACACCACCGCTGGCGGTATCGCTACCGGTTCGGGTGTCGGCCCGATGTTCCTGGATTACATCCTCGGCATCACCAAGGCCTACACCACCCGTGTTGGCTCGGGTCCGTTCCCGACTGAGCTGTTCGACGACGTTGGCGCATTCCTGGCCAAGCGTGGCCACGAGTTCGGCGCCACCACCGGCCGTGCCCGTCGTTGCGGCTGGTTCGATGCCGTCATCCTGCGTCGCGCTATCGACGTGAACAGCATCTCGGGCCTGTGCCTGACCAAGCTGGACGTTCTGGACGGCCTGGAAACCATCAACATCTGCGTTGGCTACAAAAACGCTGACGGTGCAGTGATCGACGCACCGACAGACGCCGACAGCTACATCGGCCTGGAGCCGGTGTACGAAGAAATGCCGGGCTGGAGCGAGTCGACCCTGGGTGCCAAGACCCTGGAAGAACTGCCGCAGGCTGCGCGTAACTACATCAAGCGTGTCGAAGAGCTGGTTGGCGCGCCGATCGACATTATTTCGACGGGCCCGGACCGCAACGAAACCATCGTTCTGCGCCATCCGTTTGCTTGATAAGTCGTTGATGTGAAACACAAAGGCCCCTTAATTGGGGCCTTTGTCGTTTATGCCTGTCGGGCGGCATGACCTTTGCTGTGAACATTAAAAAAAGCATTGCTTCCGGCGTGCTATCAATTTAATGGCGCCAAAGCAGAGGGATTTCAGATGTCGGCCGTTCTCTCGTTGTTACAAAGCCGTTTGTTGCGGCCTGTGTTCGTTACCCTTGGTATCGCCCTTTTGGTGCAGGTGCTGGTGGCTGTTGCTCTGACCCGGAGCACGGTGACCGCGCTGGAGGCCGATCTGGGCCTGCGCCTGGGTGCGGACAGTCAAAAGCTTTCCGCTGAGCTTGAGCAGGCAGGGCGCGAAGTCACGTCGAGCCTCGACAGTCTCTCTTCCAGTACGCGTCAGCGCCTGACAGCCGGTTTGTCCTCGCGTCTGGAGCAAGAGCAGGCGCAATTGCGTTCGACCCTGGAAAAGGACCTGAAGGACTCCGCCAGCGACATGGCGCAGCTTCTGGCTTCCGTCGCGCCCCGCGCCATGTGGGACAGCGACGTTCCGACACTTTCCGAGTTCGCCCGCCGGGCCCAGCGCAATCCCAATGTACTGTTCGTGGTGTATGACGACGCCACCGGCCAGCACCTGACGCGCTACCTCAACCGGGAAAACCCGATCAACAAGGCGCTGCTGGAAAAAGGCCAGGGCGAGCGTGCGCTGGACAAGGTGCTGGATGCGGCGAAGAACGATCCGTCGGTGTTCTACGTCGAGGCCTCGATCAATCCTAACGGCGTAGAAATCGGCAAGGTCCTGATGGGGGTCTCGACTGCATCGGTGGAGACTGATCTGGTGGCCCTCGACAAGCGCTTCTCGGCGTTGATCGCCAGCAGCGATCAACTGGTGGGCGACAGCCTCAAAGGCGCGGCCGCCGACAGCGCAACGGCCATGCGCTCGCGTCTGCAGTCGGCGCAGTCCACGGCGGCTGAAATGAAGGCCAATACCACCAGCACCGTACAGGAAGCCGCTGCAACATTGCGCTGGCGCATCGGCGTGTGTCTGGCGGTGGTGGGTTTCGGTGTCCTGCTGTTGTTGGCGGTGGTGCTCGGTCGCCGAGTGGTCAATCGCCTGAAAATGCTGATCGTAGCCATGGATGACCTGGCGGCGGGCGAGGGCGATCTGACCAAGCGTGTACAGATCAACAGCAAGGATGAAATCGGCGACATGGCCTCGGCGGTCAATCGCTTTGTGGATAAGTTGCAGCCGATCGTGCGCGAGGCGGGCGATGTGGCCCAGCGTACCGGTGTGGAAATCGGTGCGATGACCTTGCGCAATGCCGGTGCCGATGCAGCGGCGGGCATGCAGCGCGACGAGGTGGCGGAGAGTTTGCGTGCGCTGTCGCAAATGGCTGATGAGGCCCAGTCGGAAAGCCACGCCATGCAGGCGGCGCTGAAGCAGGTGGTGGACATCCGTCAGGCGACTGACGAAAACACCCGGACCTCGGCGAAAGTCGGCAGCCTGATCGAGGAGTTGGCCGGTCAAGTCAATACCGGGGCTCAAGTCATCGAGCGCCTGGCGCAGCAAAGTGAGCAGATTGAGGTGGTACTGACGGTGATTCACGGCATCGCCGAGCAGACCAACCTGCTGGCGCTGAACGCGGCGATTGAGGCGGCGCGTGCCGGCGAGACCGGGCGCGGGTTTGCGGTGGTGGCTGATGAGGTGCGGGCGCTGGCGAGCAAGACGCAGAGCTCTACTGGCGATATTCAGGCGCACATCGTGGCGTTGCAGCAAGGTGCGCGTGAGGCGGTAGCGGCGATTGGTCAGGCCGGGCGCCAGGCCAGTGAGGGTTTGCTGGTGCTGCGTGACAGTGCGCGGTTGCAGCAGTCGGTGCAGGCATCGGTCGAGCAGGTGCATGCGGCGATCGGTCTGGCTACCCAGGCCGCGGCGCATCAGGCTCAGGGTGCGCAGGCAGTGCGGGGGCGGGTCCAGACCATTCATGCCCAGGCCGAGAAGGCGGCGCAAGCCGTTGTGGCGACCACGGCGAGCGGCAAGGTGCTCGATGGTCTGGCGGCGCAGTTGAAGGCGAGCCTGGGGCAGTTCAGGGCTTGATCTATTGTCTGTGCCGGCCCCTTCGCGAGCAAGCCCGCTCCCACATTGGCCCTTCGTGAACATCATATTTGTGTTCGACAGAGGACCACTGTGGGAGCGGGCTTGCTCGCGAAAGCGGTTTTAGCGGCTCAGATACATCCGGGTCGTCAGCAAATAGACCGGCAACCCCGACACCAATATCAATAGCGCTGCATAAGGCGCCGCCGCCGCAAACTCCACATTCGCCGTATGCGCCCAGACTTCCGTCGCCAGGGTGTTCAGCCCGGTGGGACTCAACAGCAAGGTCGCTGTCAGCTCCTTCATCGCATCCAGGAACACCAGGGCAAAAGCCGCGCCCAGCGCCGGAAAAATGATTGGCAGTGTCACTCGACAGAACGCACGGAATGACGAGGCTCCCAATGTGCGAGCCGCCTCCTCAAGTTGCGGTGCCGCCTTGTTCAGGGCGGTGCGGATCGGCGCCTGGGCCAGCGGCAGAAACAGCAGGGCATAGGCAATCAGCAGCAATGCCGAAGTCTGGTAAAGCATCGGCACGTAATGCAGGGCGAAATACACCAGGGTCAGGGCAATGACCAGCCCCGGCAGGGCGTGCAGCAGATACGGCAGGCGCTCGGCCCAGATCGCCAGTTGGCCTTTGTAGCGCACGACCAGCAGGCCGACCGGCACTGCCAGCACCAGGCACAGTGCAGCGCCACCCAGCGACAGTGCTAGGGATGACAGCAATGCTTCGCCGATTGCCGTCACGGGAAAGGCGGCCGATGATCCTACCGCCAACCAGTAGGCCAGCATCCCCAGCGGAATCCCGCTGCCAATGATTGCCAGCAGCAGGCAATAAAGCTGTCCCGCCACAGCCCAGGGACCCAGTTGAACCTGTTCCGCGCGTCGTGCCGCGCCCTGGCCGGTGCGCACGTGCCGACCCTTGCCGCGCACGCGCAGCTCCAGCCACAGCAGTGCCAGGCACAACATCAGCAGTACGGCGGAGAGCATCGCCGCGTTGGCATTGCTGAACTCCAACTCGAACTGCTGATAGATCGCCGTGGTGAAGGTTTGCAGGCCGATGATCGACAAGGCGCCGAACTCCACCAGCATGTGCAGGGCAATCAGCAACGAACCCGCCAGCAGCGAAGGCCAGAGCAGGGGCAGGGTGACCTTGAAAAATACCCCCCAACGATTCTGCCCCAGCGTGCGCGCGGACTCTTCGAGGGACGGGTCAAGGTTGCGCAGCGTTGCCGCCACGGGCAGGAAAATCAGCGGGTATTTGGACAGGCTCATCACGAGGATAGCCCCGCCAAGTCCCTCGAAATGAGCGCTGAGGGAAACCCAGGTGAAGCTGCTGACAAATGCCGGAACGGCGAACGGCAAGCAGAGGATCACGCCCCACAATCGTCGGCCCGGCAGATTGCTGCGCTCCAGCAACCAGGCCAGCGACAAGCCGATTACCCCGCAAACAACGGTGACGCCAATCATCAATGCGAGCGTGTTGCGCAGCAAGCCGAACACATAAGGTCGCCATAGCAAATGCAGTGCTTCTGCCCAGCCCGCCTGCCAGGCTTTCAGGCCGACATACAGCAGCGGCAGGAGACTGAGCGCCACCAGCAGCAACACGGGCAGTATCAGCCAGATAGACGGCCGCCTGCGCCGTGGCGCGTACAGTGAGGCACCCATCAATTCAGGCCAACGTCGCGTTCCAGGTCCAGCGCTTGTTCGGCGTTGCCGAGGTCGGCAGGCGTGACTTTTGGTGCTTCCAGTTCGCTGAATGGCTTGAGCCCGCGATCAGATTCCATGCCTTTGTGCAGCGGGTATTCGGCGGTGGTCTGGGTGATCACGCGCTGGCCTTCCTCGCTAGCCATGTAGGCGAGCAATTGTTGTGCTTCCTTGGGGTGTTTGCTGGATTTGAGCACGGCAGCACTGGAAACCGTGATGAGTCCACCGACGTCGCCGCCAGTGAAGTAATGCAGTTTCGAGTCGAGCTGGCCTTTTTCACGCTGCAGGGCGAACCAGTAGTAGTTGTTGACCAGCACGGTGGCAACTTCGCCATTTTCCACCGCTTTCAAGGCAACCATGTTGTTGCTGTAGGTCTTGCCGAATGCGCGCAGCCCGGTCAGCCATTCTTCGGCGGCGTCCATGCCGTGCACCTTGATGATCGCGACGGCTTGTTCCTGGAAGGCGCCACTGGTAGGCACGAAGCCGACTTTGCCTTGCCACTTTGGGTTGGAGAATTCCATCACCGATGCCGGCAAGTCTTTTTCATCGATCAGCTTGGGGTTGAAGGCGACAACGCGAACCCGGGCAGTCACGCCTATCCAGGTGCCGTTGCCGGCGACGTATTCCTTGGGGAGAACGGCCAGCGTAGCGTCATCCGCCTTGGCCAGCAGACCTTGTTCGCCAAGTTTGTTCAGTGGCGGCGACTCTTCGGTGTAGATCGCGTCGGCGGGGGAGCGATCGCCTTCTTCGACGATCTGGCTGGCGAGCTGGTTGCTGCTGCCTTTGCGCACATTGACGTGGATCCCGGTCTTGGCTTCGAAGGCCTTGGCGACCGCGTCGCCGACTTCTTTGTGCTGGCCGTTGTAGAGGGTCAGGGCAACCGGATCGGCGGCTTGGGTGAGGGGAGTGGCGAGTGCCAGGCCGAGCAGGGTAATGGTCAAGCCGCGGCGCAGGGTATTTCGAAACATCATTCGCAGGGTTCCTCACTGTCGCATTGCAAAAACTTGCAACAATGATAAACGATATTGTTTCTCAAATGCGCCTTGCGGTAGCTGGCATATGTTTGCTAATAGGCTCGCGTCCTTTATAGGAGCGAGCTTGCTCACGATGAATTTGCAGGCGGCGTGTTTTCCAGCTGGAACGCGTCATTGTTCAAGACCATCGCGAGCAAGCTCGCTCCTACAGGTCTCGGGATGTTTTTTGGGAGGCCAGAAACGCAAAAAACCCGCTTTCGCGGGTTTTTGTGAAATCCAAGGCCGTAGCCTTGAATTTGAATTGGTGCCCAGAAGAAGACTCGAACTTCCACGACCTTGCGGTCACCAGCACCTGAAGCTGGCGTGTCTACCAATTTCACCATCTGGGCATTCATCTTCAGCGTTGCCGCTGTTGATGTGGCGAACTATACGGAGAGCATTTTGATCTGTAAACCCCTGATTCTAAAAATAATAAACCAGTGGTCCAAAATGCAAAAACCCGCTTTCGCGGGTTTTTGTGTGAGCCTTGAAATTGAACTAATCTCAAGCTCAAAATTGGTGCCCAGAAGAAGACTCGAACTTCCACGACCTTGCGGTCACCAGCACCTGAAGCTGGCGTGTCTACCAATTTCACCATCTGGGCAGTATCGGCAACGTTGTCCGTCGTCGATGGCGCGCACTATACGGAGCGTCTTTTTAACTGTAAACCCCCAGGGTCAAAAAAACCTGGAAAATTTCGTCAGCGGTCTTATAAACAGCTTTGCGGTGTCGATACAGGGCTTTAGATGGGTCGTCTTAGCCTGAAATTTCCCGTTTCATTAAGCCTATGCCAAACTAACCCGCATATAGACAAGGTGAAAACTCTCTAATGGCCGATTGGCAGTCCCTCGATCCCGAGGCCGCTCGTGAAGCGGAAAAATATGAAAACCCTATTCCTAGCCGTGAACTGATCCTTCAGCACCTTGCTGATCGAGGTTCGCCTGCTAACCGCGAGCAACTGGTCGAAGAGTTTGGTCTGACCACAGAAGACCAGATCGAAGCCCTGCGCCGCCGCCTGCGCGCCATGGAGCGCGATGCTCAACTCATCTATACCCGTCGCGGCACTTATGCGCCGGTGGACAAGCTCGACCTGATCCTGGGGCGCATCAGCGGTCACCGTGATGGCTTCGGCTTCCTGGTGCCGGACGACGGCAGTGACGACCTGTTCATGAGCCCGGCGCAGATGCGTCTGGTGTTCGATGGTGACCGTGCGCTGGCCCGTGTTTCCGGTCTGGACCGTCGTGGTCGCCGCGAAGGCATGATCGTCGAAGTGGTGTCCCGCGCTCACGAAACCATCGTAGGTCGCTACTTCGAAGAGGGCGGCATCGGTTTCGTGGTTGCCGACAATCCGAAGATCCAGCAGGAAGTGCTGGTGACGCCGGGTCGTAATGCCAACGCGCAGATCGGTCAGTTCGTCGAAGTGAAGATCACTCACTGGCCGACGCCACGCTTCCAGCCGCAAGGCGACGTGGTTGAAGTCGTGGGCAACTACATGGCGCCGGGCATGGAGATCGACGTTGCCCTGCGTACCTATGACATTCCTCACGTCTGGCCTGACGCCGTGCTCAAGGAAGCCGGCAAGCTCAAGCCGGAAGTCGAAGAGAAAGACAAAGAGAAGCGCATCGACCTGCGTCATCTTCCGTTCGTTACCATCGACGGCGAAGATGCCCGCGACTTCGATGACGCGGTCTACTGCGAGGCCCGTCCGGGCAAGCTGCGCCTGTTCTCGGGCGGCTGGAAGTTGTACGTGGCGATTGCCGACGTATCCAGCTACGTAAAGCTCGGTTCGGCACTGGATGCCGAAGCGCAGGTTCGCGGCAACTCGGTGTACTTCCCCGAGCGCGTGATTCCGATGCTGCCTGAGCAACTGTCCAACGGTTTGTGCTCGCTGAACCCGCAAGTCGATCGTCTGGCCATGGTTTGCGAGATGACCATCTCCAAAACCGGCGAAATGACCGACTACTGCTTCTACGAAGCGGTGATCCACTCCCATGCGCGCCTGACCTACAACAAGGTCAGCGCCATGCTGGAAACGCCGAAGGCTACCGAAGCGCGCAAATTGCGTGGCGAGTACACCGACGTCGTGCCGCACCTCAAGCAGCTGTACTCGCTGTACAAGGTATTGCTGGCGTCTCGCCATGTGCGTGGTGCGATCGATTTCGAAACTCAGGAAACCCGGATCATCTTCGGTTCCGAGCGCAAGATTGCCGAAATCCGTCCGACTATACGTAACGACGCGCACAAGCTGATCGAGGAATGCATGCTGGCGGCCAACGTGGCTACCGCCGAGTTCCTGAAGAAGCACGAAATCCCGGCGCTGTATCGCGTTCACGATGGTCCGCCACCGGAGCGTCTGGAAAAACTGCGCGCTTTCCTCGGCGAGCTCGGCCTGTCCCTGCACAAAGGCAAGGATGGTCCATCACCGAAGGATTACCAGGCACTGCTGGCCGGTATCAAGGATCGCCCGGATTTCCACCTGATCCAGACCGTCATGCTGCGTTCGTTGAGCCAGGCGGTGTACAGCGCCGATAACCAGGGCCACTTCGGCCTGAATTACGAGGCGTACACGCACTTCACTTCGCCGATCCGTCGCTACCCCGACTTGCTCACGCACCGGGCGATTCGCAGCGTGATCCATTCGAAGCAGAACACCCCGCACGTTCGCCGTGCTGGTGCGATGACCATTCCGAAAGCGCGCATCTATCCGTACGACGAAGCGGCCCTGGAGCAACTCGGCGAGCAGTGCTCGATGAGCGAGCGCCGAGCCGACGAAGCGACCCGCGACGTAGTGAACTGGCTCAAATGCGAGTTCATGAAAGATCGCGTGGGCGAATCGTTCCCGGGTGTGATCACCGCCGTGACCGGTTTTGGTCTGTTCGTCGAGCTGACCGATATCTACGTCGAAGGCCTGGTGCACGTCACCGCGCTGCCGGGCGATTACTACCACTTCGATCCTGTGCACCACCGCTTGGCCGGTGAGCGTACCGGTCGCAGCTTCCGCCTGGGTGATACCGTGGAAGTGCGGGTCATGCGCGTTGACCTCGACGAGCGCAAGATCGACTTCGAGATGGCCGAAAAAACCATCAGCGCGCCGATCGGCCGCAAGAAGCGTGGCACTGAAAGCACAGCACCCGCAGCGAAAGTCGAAGCAGAACCGCCCCCGGCGAAAACCGGTCGTCGTCCTGCCAAGGAAAAGGCTGTCGAAGCCTATCGCCCGAGCGATGCAGCGGCGAAAAACGCCGAAGTGCGCAAAAGCCGTGAAATGAAACAGGCGTTGCTGGCCGGTGCGAAAAGCGGCGGTAAAGCGGCGTCTGGGGGAAAGACCAGTCGGTCGACGCCTGACAAGGCCGTCGGCGGCAAGCCAGCCAAACCGAGCAAACATCGTAAAGGTCCGCCAAAAGCGGGCTCGGCTCCAGCCAAGAGTGGCGGGGCGCGTAAACCTAAGGCCAAGCCATGAGTCAGTTGGAAAAGATCTACGGCGTACATGCTGTAGAAGCGTTGTTGCGTCACCACCCGAAACGCGTCAAGCAGATCTGGTTGGCCGAAGGTCGCAATGACCCTCGGGTCCAGACGCTGATTGAGTTGGCCAACGAAAACCGGGTCCAGGTCGGCCAGGCCGAGCGCCGCGAAATGGACGCCTGGGTTGAAGGCGTGCACCAGGGTGTGGTCGCGGACGTGAGTCCGAGCCAGGTCTGGGGTGAGGCGATGCTCGACGAGCTGCTCGATCGCACCGACGGCGCGCCGTTGTTGCTGGTGCTCGACGGCGTGACCGATCCGCACAACCTCGGCGCTTGCCTGCGTTCCGCCGATGCGGCGGGTGCGCTGGCGGTGATCGTGCCGAAGGACAAGTCGGCGACCCTGACTCCGGTTGTACGAAAAATCGCCTGCGGCGCGGCGGAAGTGATTCCGCTGGTTGCCGTGACCAACCTGGCGCGCACCCTGGAAAAGCTCCAGCAGCGCGGCTTGTGGGTTGTCGGTACGGCCGGTGAAGCTGAGGTCAGCCTGTATGACCAGGATCTGACCGGTCCGACCATCCTGATCATGGGTGCCGAAGGCAAGGGCATGCGTCGCCTGACCCGCGAGCATTGCGACTATCTGGTGAACCTGCCGATGGGCGGTAGCGTCAGCAGTCTCAACGTTTCCGTGGCGACGGGTGTCTGCCTGTTCGAAGCGCAGCGTCAGCGTAGCGTCAAGGCCAAGGCTGCTGCCAAGAAGTCCTGATCCACACGCGCCCCAATGTAGGAGCTGGCTTGCCAGCGAAGGCGGAGTAACATTCAGCAACTATGTTGGATGTAATGCCGCTTTCGCGGGCAAGCCCGCTCCTACAGTGTTTTTTGGCGAGGCATGAATTGGTGGCTGTTCAAATAATCACCAATTACCTTGCGCCTCCCTCGCCCCTTCTCTACAATTGCGCCCCTTGCTGTGATGGCAGGCACCAACGTGTCTAGCGTCCGCAAGTCCATAAGTGTCATTCACTCCTTGTCTGACCGCTTTTGAGCGGCAGGCTACAACCCGTAAGGAGCATTCATGCGTCATTACGAAATCATCTTTTTGGTCCACCCGGATCAAAGCGAGCAAGTCGGCGGCATGGTTGAGCGTTACACCAAGCTGATCGAAGAAGACGGCGGCAAAATCCACCGTCTGGAAGATTGGGGCCGTCGTCAACTGGCCTACGCAATCAACAATGTTCACAAGGCTCACTACGTGATGCTGAACGTTGAGTGCACTGGCAAGGCCCTGGCCGAGCTGGAAGACAACTTCCGCTACAACGATGCAGTGATCCGTAACCTGGTCATCCGTCGCGACGAAGCCGTTACCGGCCAGTCCGAGATGCTCAAGGCTGAAGAAAACCGCAGTGAGCGCCGTGAGCGTCGCGACCGTCCTGAGCACGAAGGCGCTGAAAGCGCTGATAGTGATGACAGCGACAACAGCGATAACGCTGACGAGTAATCCACGGACCTTTTAAGGAGCCAATTACATGGCACGTTTCTTCCGTCGTCGTAAATTCTGCCGCTTCACCGCTGAAGACGTGAAAGAGATCGATTACAAAGATCTCAACACTCTGAAAGCCTACGTATCCGAGACCGGCAAAATCGTTCCAAGCCGCATCACCGGTACCAAAGCTCGTTATCAGCGTCAGCTGGCCACCGCTATCAAGCGCGCCCGCTTCCTGGCCCTGCTGGCCTACACCGACAGCCACGGCCGCTGAGACCGGGCAGTCGACACGTAGCAAAGGATTGAATGCATGCGGGCCATAGCTGAGTTCATCATGCGCGGCCGTATGCAGGCCACTCTGGTAGTGGCTGGATGCGCGGCGATGCCGTTGTTGTATTGGTTGGGTGCTGCCGCCGGATGCCTTGTGCTCCTGCGGCGCGGATTGAGGGACGCCCTGGGCGTTCTTGCTCTGGGACTGCTGCCGGCATTGGCCTGGTGGCTGTACTCCGACGACCCACGGGCACTTCTGGTGCTGCTGGGGTCTGCGAGCCTTGCGTTGGTTTTGCGCGCAAGCGAGTCCTGGAACCGCGTGCTGCTGGTCAGCATAGCGATGGGAGTGGTGTTTTCAGTGGTGTTGGGGACAGCTTTTGCTCCCCAGATCGAGATGCTGGCGCAGGCTTTGATCAAAGTCATGCCGTCGCTACTCGGCGATGTCTACCAGAAATTGTCGGTAGACGAACAAGCGCGTTTCGCGTCCCTGATTGCACCGGTCCTGACCGGCCTGATTGCGGCGTTGTTGCAAATCGTCAGCTTGCTGAGCCTGCTTGTCGGGCGCTACTGGCAGGCGTTGTTGTACAACCCGGGCGGTTTTGGTCGCGAGTTTCGCGCCATCCGCTTCTCGCTGTTGCCGGCGATGTTGCTGCTGGCGTGCATGCTTCTGGGGCCGAATCTCGGTTCACAGATGGCCATGTTGACGCCGTTGTGCAGCGTACCGCTGGTGTTCGCCGGGCTGGCCCTGATTCACGGGCTGGTGGCGCAGAAGCGACTGGCCAGGTTCTGGCTGGTGGGGTTGTACGTGACGCTGTTGCTGTTCATGCAACTGATCTATCCGTTGCTGGTGGTCCTGGCCATCGTCGACAGCCTGATTGATTTTCGCGGTCGTTCGGCACCGAAAGATGCCGATAACGCGAACGGTGAAGGTTAAAAGTTAAGAGGATTTTCACATGCAACTGATCCTTCTGGAAAAAGTCACCAACCTGGGCAACCTGGGTGACAAAGTGAACGTTAAGGCTGGTTACGGTCGTAACTACCTGCTGCCTTACGGCAAAGCTACCGCTGCGACCCCAGCCAACCTGGCTGCGTTCGAAGAGCGTCGTGCTGAGCTGGAAAAAGCTGCAGCAGATCGTAAATCGTCGGCTGAAAGCCGCGCTGCCCAACTGGCCGAGCTGGAAGTGACCATCACTGCCACCGCTGGCGACGAAGGCAAGCTGTTCGGTTCGATCGGTACTCACGACATCGCTGACGCACTGACCGCCTCCGGCGTTGAAGTGCAGAAGAGCGAAGTTCGTCTGCCGAACGGCACCATCCGCAACGTAGGCGAATTCGACGTAGCCGTGCACCTGCACGCCGAAGTTGAAGCCACCGTACGCGTTGTCGTGGTAGCAGCTTAAGCAGCACTTGTCGGCTGGCACCCTCGGGTGCTTGCCGGTAACATCGGGCACGATCCTGTTTACAGGTCGTGCCCTTTGTCTTTCTGAACCCCCTGCTTTTTATCACCAAGAATCAAGAGGCCATGAACGATATCTCCGCTCCTGAGCAATACGATCTGCAAACCGCCGCGCTGAAGGTGCCGCCGCATTCCATCGAGGCCGAACAGGCCGTGCTCGGTGGTCTGATGCTGGACAACAACGCCTGGGAGCGTGTGCTCGATCAAGTCTCCGACGGCGATTTCTATCGACATGACCACCGTCTGATCTTCCGTGCGATCGCCAAGCTGGCCGATCAGAACATGCCGATCGACGTCGTGACCCTGTCCGAGCAACTGGACAAGGAAGGTCAGACTTCGCAAGTCGGCGGCCTCGGCTACCTCGGCGAATTGGCGAAAAACACCCCGTCCGTCGCCAACATCAAGGCCTATGCGCAGATCGTTCGCGAGCGGGCGACGTTGCGCCAACTGATCGGTATCAGTACCGAAATCGCCGACAGCGCATTCAACCCTGAGGGTCGCACTGCCGCCGAGATTCTCGACGAGGCTGAACGGCAGATCTTCCAGATCGCCGAAGCCCGACCGAAAACCGGTGGCCCGGTGGGCGTCAATGACCTGCTGACCAAGGCCATCGACCGTATCGACACCTTGTTCAACACCGACAACGCCATTACCGGGCTGTCCACGGGTTACACCGACCTCGACGAGAAAACCAGCGGCCTGCAACCGTCCGACCTGATCATCGTCGCTGGCCGTCCATCCATGGGTAAAACCACCTTTGCGATGAACCTGGTGGAAAACGCCGTGTTGCGCAGCGAGAAGGCCGTCCTGGTTTACTCCCTCGAGATGCCAGGCGAATCGCTGATCATGCGTATGCTGTCTTCCCTGGGTCGTATCGACCAGACCAAGGTCCGTTCCGGTCAGCTTGAAGACGACGACTGGCCGCGCCTGACCTCGGCGGTCAACCTGCTCAATGACCGCAAGCTGTTCATCGACGATACCGCCGGCATCAGCCCATCGGAAATGCGCGCCCGGACCCGCCGTCTGGTACGTGAACATGGCGAAGTCGGCTTGATCATGATCGACTACCTGCAACTGATGCAGATCCCGGGTTCCAGTGGCGATAACCGGACCAACGAGATTTCCGAAATCTCCCGGTCCCTGAAAGCCCTGGCGAAAGAATTCCAATGCCCGGTGGTGGCGTTGTCCCAGCTCAACCGTTCCCTGGAGCAGCGGCCGAACAAGCGTCCGGTGAACTCCGACTTGCGGGAATCCGGAGCGATCGAGCAGGATGCCGACGTGATCATGTTCGTGTATCGCGACGAGGTGTATCACCCGGAAACCGAGCACAAGGGCATTGCTGAAATCATCATCGGCAAGCAGCGGAACGGCCCGATCGGCTTTATCCGCCTGGCCTTCATCGGCAAGTACACCCGCTTCGAGAACCTGGCGCCGGGCAGTTACAACTTCGACGACGACGAGTAACTGTTGACGCAGGGCCCTTGTGGCGAGGGGGCTTGTCGGGACGCCGCACCGCCCCGTTCGGCTGCGAAGCGGTCGTAAATCAGCCAACTCGTTTCATCTGGAGAATGGCGACCGCAGGTTTTGGGGTCGCTTCGCAACCCAGCGGGGGCAAGCCCCCTCGCCACAGGGGTTGTGTGTTGCTCAAGGGAGCTGCACTAAAACAGCTCCCACCAATTTCCGACCATAGCCGTCGGAATTGGTCAAAATTTGTGCTATATTCCGCGCCCGCGAAATTCAATGAAAGCCAACACCGGTTATCGACATGCAAGCAGCCAAGCCGTTATTTGACTATCCCAAGTACTGGGCCGAATGTTTCGGGCCAGCGCCGTTCCTGCCCATGAGCAGGGAGGAGATGGATCAGCTCGGCTGGGATTCCTGCGACATCATCATCGTTACCGGTGATGCCTACGTCGATCACCCGTCGTTCGGCATGGCGATCATCGGCCGGCTGCTGGAGTCCCAGGGCTTCCGCGTCGGGATCATTGCCCAGCCGAACTGGCAGTCCAAAGACGACTTCATGAAGCTCGGCGAGCCGAACCTGTTCTTCGGTGTCGCGGCCGGCAACATGGACTCGATGATCAACCGCTACACCGCGGACAAGAAAATCCGTTCCGACGATGCCTACACGCCGGGTGGCCTGGCCGGCAAGCGTCCGGACCGCGCCAGCCTGGTCTACAGCCAGCGCTGCAAGGAAGCCTACAAGCACGTGCCGATCGTGCTCGGCGGTATCGAAGCATCCCTGCGCCGTATCGCGCATTACGATTACTGGCAGGACCGGGTCCGCAACTCGATCCTGATCGACGCCTGCGCCGACATTCTGCTCTACGGCAACGCCGAGCGTGCGATCGTCGAAGTCGCCCAGCGTCTGTCGTTCGGTCACAAGATCGAAGACATCACCGACGTGCGCGGCACCGCATTCATCCGACGTGATACGCCGAAAGACTGGTACGAAGTCGACTCCACGCGCATCGACCGTCCGGGCAAGATCGACAAGATCATCAACCCGTATGTGAACACCCAGGACACACAGGCCTGCGCCATCGAGCAGGAGAAGGGTCCGGTCGAGGATCCGCAGGAAGCCAAGGTCGTACAGATCCTGGCCAGCCCGCGTATGACTCGCGACAAGACCGTAATCCGTCTGCCGTCGGTTGAAAAAGTCCGTGGCGATGCGGTGCTTTATGCCCACGCCAACCGTGTGTTGCACCTGGAAACCAACCCGGGCAATGCCCGCGCGCTGGTGCAGAAGCACGGTGAAGTCGACGTCTGGTTCAACCCGCCGCCGATTCCGATGACCACCGAAGAAATGGACTACGTGTTCGGCATGCCTTATGCGCGCATTCCGCACCCGGCGTACGGCAAGGAGAAGATCCCGGCCTACGACATGATCCGTTTCTCGGTGAACATCATGCGTGGCTGCTTCGGCGGCTGCACCTTCTGCTCGATCACCGAGCACGAAGGCCGGATCATCCAGAACCGTTCCCACGAGTCGATCATTCGCGAAATCGAAGAGATTCGTGACAAGGTCCCGGGCTTTACTGGCGTGATCTCCGACCTCGGCGGCCCGACCGCGAACATGTACCGCATTGCGTGCAAGAGCCCGGAAATCGAATCCGCCTGCCGCAAGCCATCGTGCGTGTTCCCTGGCATCTGCCCGAACCTGAATACCGACCACTCGGCGCTGATTCAGCTGTACCGCAGCGCCCGTGAGTTGCCGGGCGTGAAGAAGATCCTGATCGCTTCCGGCCTGCGCTATGACCTCGCGGTCGAATCGCCGGAGTACGTCAAGGAACTGGTGACCCACCACGTCGGTGGCTACCTGAAGATCGCCCCGGAACACACCGAGGAAGGTCCGCTCAACCAGATGATGAAACCGGGCATCGGCAGCTATGACAAGTTCAAGCGCATGTTCGAGAAGTACTCCAAGGAAGCGGGCAAGGAGCAGTACCTGATTCCGTACTTCATCGCCGCTCACCCGGGCACCACCGATGAAGACATGATGAACCTGGCCCTGTGGCTCAAGGGCAACGGCTTCCGTGCCGACCAGGTGCAGGCGTTCTACCCGTCGCCGATGGCCACCGCCACCGCGATGTACCACTCGGGCAAGAACCCGCTGCGCAAGGTCACCTACAAGAGTGACGCGGTGACCATCGTCAAGAGCGAAGAGCAGCGCCGTCTGCACAAGGCGTTCTTGCGTTATCACGACCCGAAAGGCTGGCCGATGCTGCGCGAAGCACTGACCCGCATGGGCCGCGCCGACCTGATCGGGCCGGGCAAGAACCAGTTGATTCCTTTGCACCAGCCGTCGACTGACAGCTATCAGAGCGCCCGTCGCAAGAACTCGACGCCGGCCGGCAGCCACAAGGTTGCAGGGGAAAAGACCACCAAGATCCTGACCCAGCATACCGGCCTGCCACCACGTGCCAGCGATGGCGGCAACCCGTGGGACAAGCGCGAACAGGCCAAGGCTGCGGCGTTCGCCCGCAACCAGCAGGCGGCCAAGGAGCGCAAGGATGCGGCCAAGGGCAAGGGCCCCAAACCGACCCGCAAGCCGGTCGTGCCGCGCTAAGCCTCGCTTGAGCTGAACAGAACGCCAACCTTCGGGTTGGCGTTTTGCATTCAAGGCTTGAAAAAATGTACTGGAGCTACTGGCCTGCTCGCGAAGAGGCCGGAATTGCCAACCAATTTTTGGTTGATCGCCACATTTACGTGCAATCGATACAAACCATTTTCCTGCATCGCCCGATTTTGGTGCTGTACTGCCTCAGGCAACCGAAGAAAGCGCCAGCGCTGCTGGATGGCATAAGTCTTGCGCGCTTTCCAATACGCTTAAGGCTCGCAGGAGGCACGCCGTGTCGATTCATGTCGCATTGCACCACATCACCCATTACCGCTATGACCGCGCTGTCGAGCTCGGCCCGCAGATCGTACGCCTGCGTCCCGCCGCTCACAGCCGCACGCGGATTCTGTCCTATGCGCTGAAAGTCTCCCCCGAACAGCACTTCATCAACTGGCAACAGGACCCTCAGGGCAATTACCTGGCGCGGCTGGTGTTCCCGGAGAAGACCGAGGAATTGCGAATCGAGGTCGATTTGCTGGCAGAAATGGCGATCTTCAATCCGTTCGACTTCTTCCTCGAACCCTACGCGGAAAAAATCCCCTTCGCCTATGCCGCGGATGAGCGCAAGGAGCTGGCGCCGTACCTGGAAACCTTGCCCCTGACGCCGAAGTTCAAGGCCTACCTGGACGGCATAGACCGCACGCCGTTGCCCGCCGTGGACTTTCTCGTCGCGCTCAACCAGCGCCTGAGCGAAGACATCGACTACCTGATCCGCATGGAGCCCGGCGTACAAACACCTGAGCACACCCTCGACCAGGCCTCCGGTTCGTGCCGTGACTCCGCTTGGTTGCTGGTGCAACTGCTGCGCAACCTGGGGCTGGCGGCGCGTTTCGTGTCGGGCTACCTGATCCAGCTGACCGCCGACGTCAAAAGTCTCGACGGCCCGTCCGGCACCGAAGTGGATTTCACCGACCTGCACGCCTGGTGCGAGGTGTACTTGCCCGGTGCTGGCTGGATCGGCCTGGATGCGACTTCCGGGCTGTTTGCCGGTGAAGGACACATTCCGTTGGCCTGTAGTCCCGATCCGTCCTCTGCGGCACCGATCAGTGGCTTGGTGGAACCCTGCGAGTGCGAATTCAGCCACGAAATGTCCGTGGAGCGGATTTGGGAAGCACCACGGGTCACCAAGCCCTACACCGACGACCAGTGGCTGGCGATCCAAACCCTGGGCCGTCAGATCGATGCCGACTTGCTGGAGGGCGATGTGCGCCTGACCATGGGCGGCGAGCCGACCTTTGTGTCCATCGATGACCCGGACGGTGCCGAGTGGAATACCGCGGCACTGGGGCCGGATAAACGGCGGTTGTCCGCCGAACTGTTCCAGCGCATGCGCAAGCACTACGCGCCTCAGGGGCTGGTGCATTTCGGGCAGGGCAAGTGGTACCCGGGCGAGCAACTGCCGCGCTGGTCGCTCAATTGCTACTGGCGCCGTGACGGCGTGCCGATCTGGCACAACAGCGCGCTGATCGCCGACGAGCAGGAAGACTACGGAGCCGATGGCGCGCTGGCCGGGCGTTTTCTGGCGAGTGTCGCCGAACGCCTGAAGATTCCGACACGCTTTGTGTTTGCGGCCTACGAAGACAATTTTTACTACCTCTGGCGCGAAGGGATGTTGCCGCAAAACGTCAGCGCCGAAGACTCGCGTCTGGAAGAGCCTTTGGAGCGTGAGCGTCTGCGCAAGGTCTTCAGTCAAGGTTTGGACAAGGTCATCGGCCAGGTCCTGCCGCTGGCGCGCACCGCCAAGGGCGACCAGTGGCAGAGCGGCCGCTGGTATCTGCGCGACGAGCACTGCCGTCTGGTGCCGGGGGACTCGCCGTTGGGTTATCGCTTGCCGCTGGGCTCGCAGCCTTGGGTGAAAGCGGCGGAATATCCGTTCATCCATCCGCAAGACCCGAATCAAGACTTCCCGCCGCTGCCCGACACCGCGCAACTGCAAAGCCAAAGCGAAGCTGCCGAGGTACAAGAGCGCGCACCGAAGATCGACGAATCCGCCGACTGGCTGACCCGTACCGCCTTCTGCGCCGAGGCGCGGGAAGGCCGGTTGTATCTGTTCATGCCGCCGCTGGAGCGGGTCGAGGATTACCTCGAACTGGTCGCTGCCATCGAAGCCACCGCGGAGGAGCTGATGTGCCCGGTGTTGCTGGAGGGCTATGAGCCGCCGAGCGATCCACGCCTGAGCAACTTGCGCATCACCCCGGATCCGGGGGTGATCGAGGTCAACGTGCAGCCGTCCGCGACCTGGGATGAGTTGGTCGAGCGCACCGAATTCCTCTACGAAGAAGCGCGTCAGACCCGGCTGACCACCGAGAAATTCATGATCGACGGCCGGCATACCGGCACGGGCGGCGGTAACCATTTCGTGCTGGGTGGCGCGACACCGGGGGACTCGCCGTTTCTGCGTCGCCCGGATCTGCTGCGCAGCCTGATCAGCTACTGGCACAACCATCCCTCGCTGTCCTACCTGTTTTCCGGATTGTTCATCGGCCCGACGTCCCAGGCGCCCCGCGTCGATGAAGCACGCAACGATGCCTTGTACGAACTGGAGATCGCTTTCGCGCAGATGCCAGAAGCGGGTGAAGAATGTCCGCCATGGTTGGTGGACCGGCTGTTGCGCAATCTGCTGATCGATGTGACCGGCAACACCCACCGCGCCGAGTTCTGCATCGACAAACTCTATTCGCCGGACGGTGCCACCGGGCGCCTCGGATTGCTGGAGCTGCGTGCGTTCGAGATGCCGCCCCATGCGCGCATGAGCCTGGCGCAACAATTGTTGCTGCGGGCGCTGGTTGCGCGGTTCTGGCGCGAGCCTTATGCACCGCCGAAACTGGCGCGCTGGGGCACGGAGCTGCACGATCGCTTCCTGTTGCCGCACTTTATCGAGCAAGACTTCGCCGATGTCATCGTCGACCTCAACGCCGCCGGTTATCCGGTGCGGGCCGAATGGTTCGCCGCGCATCTGGAGTTCCGTTTCCCCAAGGTTGGCGACTACGCCGTCAGCGGCATTGCACTGGAACTGCGCCAGGCGCTCGAACCCTGGCACGTGCTGGGCGAAGAGGGCGCCATGGGCGGTACGGTGCGTTACGTGGATTCGTCGCTGGAGCGTTTGCAGGTCAAGCTCAGCGGCTTGCCGCCCCAGCGTTATCTGCTGACCTGCAACGGCATTCCGGTGCCATTGCAGCCCACCGGGCGTGTAGGCGAATTCGTCGCGGGGGTGAGATTTCGTGCCTGGCAACCGGCCAACTGTCTGCAACCGACCATCCCGGTCCACGCGCCGCTGGTGTTCGACTTGCTCGATACCTGGATGCAGCGCTCGCTGGGCGGCTGCCAGTACCACGTCGCCCATCCGGGCGGGCGCAACTACGACAGCTTGCCGGTGAACGCCAATGAAGCGGAGAGCCGGCGAATGGCGCGCTTCTTCCGCATCGGACACACGCCGGGAAAAATTCCTGTACCCAATCTGGAAATCAGCGACGAGTTGCCGATGACACTCGATTTACGACGTTTCTAAACCGTACGCGACGCTCGGATTTTTCGTATATCCGGGCGTCACGAGCCTGCGTTAGTCTGACCGATCATTGCTGTCTGCCGAGTTTTCCATGCCTGACCTGCTAGACCGCTACCCGCTGACGGCGGGCACCTATCACGAACTGCTCGACGACAGTGGCGCCGTGCGAGCGCACTGGCGCCGGCTGTTCGAGCAGTTGCAACGCAGCACGCCGGCGCAGTTGGTGCAGCGTCAGGCCCTGCTGACCCGGCAGATTCAGGAAAACGGCGTTACCTATAACGTCTATGCCGATCCCAAGGGCGCGGACCGGCCGTGGGAGCTGGACCTGCTGCCCCATGTCATCGCGGCCGATGAGTGGCAACAGTTATCGGCCGGCATCGCTCAGCGGGCGCGATTGCTCAATGCCGTGCTGGCTGACCTTTACGGTCCGCAACGGCTGATTGCCGAAGGTCTTTTGCCCGCCGAGCTGGTGTTCGGTCACAACAACTTCCTTTGGCCCTGTCAGGGCATCAGCCCGCCTGACGGAGCCTTTCTGCATCTGTATGCCGTGGATCTGGCGCGCACACCCGATGGCCGCTGGTGGGTGACGGCAGATCGTACCCAGGCGCCTTCGGGAGCCGGGTATGCGCTGGAAAACCGCACGATTGTGTCCCGGGCCTTTCCCGAGTTGTACCGCGATCTGAAAGTGCAGCACCTGGCCGGGTTCTTCCGCACCTTGCAGGAAACCTTGGCCCGTCAGGCCCCGAGCGACGGGGACGCGCCGTTGGTGGTGCTGCTGACACCGGGGCGTTTCAACGAAAGCTATTTTGAACATCTGTATCTGGCTCGCCAGCTCGGTTATCCGCTGGTGGAGGGCGGCGACCTGACGGTACGCGACGCCACGGTTTACTTGAAAACCCTGAGTGGCCTGCGTCGGGTCCACGCGATCATGCGTCGGCTCGACGATGATTTCTGCGACCCGCTGGAGTTGCGCACCGATTCGGCCCTCGGCGTACCGGGCCTGCTGGAAGCCGTGCGGCAGGGGCGGGTGCTGGTGGCCAACGCCCTAGGCAGCGGTGTGCTGGAATCGCCGGGGTTGTTGGGTTTCCTGCCGAAGATCAATCAATTCCTGTTTGGCGAAGAGCTGATCCTGCCGTCCATCGCCACCTGGTGGTGCGGCGAAGCGCCGGTTTTGGCCCAGGCCCTGGAGAAACTTCCGGAGTTGCTGATCAAACCGGCGTTTCCGTCCCAGAGTTTTGCCCCGGTGTTTGGCCGAGACTTGAGTGAAAAACAGCGCCAGGAGCTCGCCGAGCGCATGCAAGCGCGGCCATACGCCTATGTCGCGCAAGAACTCGCGCAATTGTCCCAGGCGCCGATCTGGCAAGCCGAAGATGGTCAACTGCAACCCCGTGCCATCGGCATGCGCGTGTATGCGGTGGCCAGCCGTGAGGGTTATCGGGTCTTGCCCGGCGGCTTGACCCGGGTCGCCGCCGAAGCCGATGCCGAAGTGGTGTCGATGCAGCGTGGCGGCGCCAGCAAGGACACCTGGGTGCTGGGCGATCGTGCGCCCAGCGGCGAACAATGGAAGGCCCAGCGCAACATCGGCGTGCATGATCTGGTGCGGCGCGATCCCTACCTGCCATCGCGGGTAGTGGAAAACCTGTTCTGGTTTGGCCGTTATTGCGAGCGTTGCGATGACAGTGCCCGTTTGCTGCGCATCATGCTGGCGCGCTATGTCGACGGCGACGACCCGCAAGCCTTGCAGGCCGCGGTCGATCTCGGCGAACGGCTGATATTGCTGCCTGATGAGGGCGAGTTGCCAGAGCGCCTGTTGGCGGCGTTGCTCGGCGATGACTGGCCGTTCAGCCTGCGTTCCAACCTGCAACGCTTGCAGTGGGCCGCTTCACAGGTGCGCGGCAAACTCTCGCGGGAAAACTGGCAGGCGCTGGTGGAGTTGCAGCGCGAAGCCATGGAGCTGGAAACCGAAGAGCCGGATTTCGGCGAGTTGCTGGATTTCCTCAACCGTCTGGTGATGTCCCTGGCGGCGCTGTCCGGCTTTGCCCTGGACGACATGACCCGGGACGAAGGCTGGCGTTTCCTGATGATTGGCCGGCGGATCGAGCGCCTGCAATTTCTCAGCGGCAGCCTGGCGGCGTTCCTGCGGGGCGCCGTGGCTTTCGATCAGGCCGGGCTGGAATGGCTGCTGGAACTGGGTAACAGCAGCATCACCTACCGTTCTCGATACCTGGCGGTGCCGCAGCTGATCCCGGTGCTCGACCTGCTATTGCTCGACGAGCAGAACCCTCACGCCGTGTTGTTCCAGTTGAAACTGGTGACCCGCACCCTCAAACGCCTCAACGATGACTTTGGCGTGCCGCGTGAGGCAGCGTTGCCGCAATTGGTCGAGCGTCTGGCGCAATTCGATCTGGGCTGCCTGGAAAACCCGCTGTTCGGCGACGCGAGTGTTCGCGCCGCCATCGAGGGGCTGGCCGCGCTGCTGCAGGAAATCGCCGACGCCAGCGGTCAAGTTTCCGATCGCCTGGCGCTGCGGCATTTCGCTCATGTCGACGATGTCAGCCAGCGCACGGTGTCTGTCTGATGAGCGCTCATTACCAGATTTTCCACGACACCCATTACCACTACGACAGCCCGGTGTCCCTGGCTCAGCAACTGGCACATTTGTGGCCGCGGCCTTGTGCCTGGCAGCGCTGCACCGACCGGCAATTGCAGATCAGCCCCGAGCCGACCTCGCGTCGCGATGAACTGGATGTATTCGGCAATCCGCTGACCCGGCTGGCGTTCGAGCGTCCCCACGATGAATTGCTGGTCAACGCCAGCCTCACGATCGAAGTGCTGCCCCGGCCGGTGCTGGACTTCAATCGGTCACCGGCGTGGGAAGATACCCGTAGCGCGCTGACGTACAGCAGCCAACCGCTGTCGCCCGAATTGCTCGAAGCCTGCCGATACCGGTTTGAATCGCCGTATGTGCATTTGAAGAAAAACTTCGTCGAGTTCTCGCAAAGCTGTTTTCCACCTGGTCGACCGTTGTTGCTCGGCGTGCAGGCGCTGATGGAGAAAATCTTCAGCGAGTTCACTTTCGATGCCGAAGCGACCCAGGTGGCGACGCCGCTGGTGGAGGTGCTGGAGCGTCGGCGCGGGGTCTGCCAGGACTTTGCCCACCTGATGCTCGCCTGTGTGCGTTCCAGAGGGTTGGCGGCGCGGTACATCAGCGGCTACTTGCTGACTCAGCCACCGCCGGGCCAGCCGCGATTGATCGGCGCTGATGCGTCCCACGCCTGGGTCTCGGTGTTTTGTCCGGTGCTGGGGTGGGTGGACTTCGATCCGACCAATAATGTGCAACCGGCACTGGAGCACATCACCCTGGCCTGGGGCCGGGATTTTTCCGATGTGTCGCCGTTGCGGGGGGTGATTCTGGGTGGGGGCAACCATGATCCGGAAGTGCGTGTGACCGTGATGCCACTGGATTAACGCAGGTCAAAATGTGGGAGCGGGCTTGCTCGCGAAAGCAATTTCATATTCAAGAC